>JALNVJ010000049.1 GCA_023227645.1 Bacteroidales bacterium
AGTAAGCTTTTTGATCAGAATCAGGATTTACAAGATTAAAGGATTTTCATGATTACCACGAAGGGGTGAAAGGTTTGTAGGAAAATAGATTTAATCTAATTGAATTTATATTAAGGAAAAAAACTTTTTTATTAAGGAAAAATCTTTTTTTATTAAGGAAAAATTTTGAGTAAGGGGACTGTACAATATTTTGTGTAAACAGGAAAGTATAGATCTAAACTCAGAGCACTAATCTGCCCTCAAAGATCCATAAAAACTTATTTAAAGAGTGCGTTGGATTTTACAACGGTCTTTCAGTGTGCAAATGATGCACATCTTTCGGGGTAAAAGATGTGCATCATTTTTTTCTTGGAAATTGAAGGGGAAATTTTGAATAAAATCTCAAAGAACCTAATCTTCCATGTTTTATAGTGCAAATATACGAATTTTCTTTACTAAAAACTAGACTATTTCTTCTTTTATTGAAATAAAGATTTAGAAAAATACAAGCTTATAAATATCTTTTTATTTTATTTAATTGGTGGGTATAGGTGGAACTATGCTCAGGTATTATTCCATTACTGTCAATTGGGTCAATTCTTACTTGACCTGAGGAATGTATGATTTGGTTATTTCCTATATATATACCAACATGAGTTATTTTACCTTCTGAATTACTGAAAAAACAAAGGTCTCCTTTTTCAGCCAAATCTATTGCTCTGACATCCTCTCCTTGTGTTACTTGATCTTTTGCATCTCTTAGTAGATTAACTCCGATTTGCTTGTATGACATTTGGGTAAAGCCTGAACAATCTATTCCGTATAGGCTCTTCCCTCCCCATAAATATGGAGTAGAGATATATTTAAGAGCTATGGTAATTAGAGAATGTATATTGATCTTTGGTCTGCTAATATGTTTGGGTTCTAAAACTTGAAAAAGGATATTACCTATTTGAAATTTTTCTCCAACCAATTGAGATCCTAAGTATATTGGGTAAATAATTTTTTGATTAGTATCTATATTAGTCTGAATAATATGAGTTATGGCTTGAGTAACTAATAGTTTAGGTGTTTGATTATAGGCATAATAGTCTGTCTTACTTATCCCTATTACTTGTTTTTTATCAACCCAACCTATATATTGGTCTTCGAAGTTTTCGATTTGGATCTTGTCTTCTAATTCTTGGATAATTTTGAAAGAATCACCAAATATAAGTTGGCTTATCATTTCAGCTCTTTCGTTGTTTTCCTTCCTAAGAGGTGCTATAGCTAAATGGCAAAATCCGTATCGCATTTCTAAATATTATTGGTTTCTATCGCGTAGATAATCTTTTCAATTATTCGGTCTTCATCGTTTGCTTGTGGATTATATTTTGAATGGAGGTTATATCCAAATAGCCTCCCCAACGATTGGTAAAAAAATGCCCTAAAACTTCCTCGTAATTCTTTCACTATAGTGTAGGAATCGCTACCTGTTTCCCTGTCAACCAACCTAATTAATACCTTTCCTTGGCTTCTTGATAACTTCTTTAGGGTATTTCCGAATTTAAGATTAATTTCTTCTTCGGCTTGTTTCATTAAGGTTTTTCTTTGTTTTTCAGGCTTATCTTTCATAGCTATGCTATAAGATTCAAGAAGTCGTCCTGCTTGTTTTGCAAATGGATAAGTTTTCTTTACGTTAACTATAAGCCTAGCATATTGCCTTTTTTCGGCATCAGTTAGAGGAGAAACATATCCTGATATAGTTACTTCTTTTAAGTAACTCATAGGAATTGTGTCACCATCATTTACAGTTGCAAATGTTATGATTCTGTTTTGTTGGCTTATTCCAATTACTGGAAGGGTAAATAAAATTATTATTATTAAACTGAGCTTTTTCATTTCTATTTTTGTTTATTTCTCTCACCCTTAAGTTTAACAATTTCTGTGCCAAAGCTTATTTTTCCATGCTATTAAACTTCCCTTCAAATCTCTCAAATTCCTTTTTTGCAAACTTTTGACTAATGGTTATTTCTTTCTTATCAGTTTCAGGAGTTTCATACATTAAATCAGTCATAACATTTTCTATCAAGCCTCTTAACCCTCTTGCTCCTAGTTGGTATTCTATTGCTTTTTCAACAAAGAAATCTAATGCATCAGGAGAGAATTTTAGTTTGACTCCATCCATTTCAAATAGTTTCTTATATTGTTTTACTATTGCATTCTTTGGCTCAGTAAGTATTCTTTTTAAAGCTTCTGCATTTAATGGATCAAGGTGAGTTAGAACAGGAAATCTCCCTACAAGTTCTGGTATTAATCCAAATTTCCTAATATCTTGTGGTTGTATATATTTTAAGATATTTTCTTTATCCACATCTTCATCTAAGTTCTTATTAAGCTTAAAGCCTATTGCATTTGCTTTTAGACGTGTAGTAATTATTCTATCAATATTATTAAACGCGCCTGCCGATATAAAAAGTATATTTTTAGTATTTACTGCCGTTAACTTTTGGTCAGGATGTTTTCTCCCTCCTTGTGGTGGCACATGAACTATGCTTCCTTCTAATAATTTTAATAATGCTTGCTGAACTCCCTCTCCACTAACATCTCTTGTAATTGAAGGATTATCACTCTTACGTGCGATCTTATCTATTTCATCAATAAACACTATTCCTTTTTCTGCTTTTTCTACATCGTAGTCAGCAGCTTGAAGTAGTCTGGTTAATATGGTTTCAACATCTTCTCCAACATATCCTGCTTCTGTTAAAACGGTTGCATCAGCAATTGCAAATGGAACATTCAACATTCTGGCAATAGTTCTTGCTAATAGCGTTTTACCTGTTCCTGTTTGTCCAACAATTATTATATTAGATTTATCTATCTCAATCTCATCAGTCTTATCTAAACTACTTAATACATGGTTCAGCCTTTTATAATGATTATAGACAGCAACCGAAAGTACCTTTTTAGCATCTTCTTGCCCAATAACATATTGGTCTAGATATTCTTTTATTTCTTTTGGTTTTTTAACTTCAAGACTTGCAACATATTTTGAATTTTTTGTTTGCTTGTCCTCTTTTTTAAGCTCATATACCTTTTCAATGCAACTATCGCAAATATTTGCTTCATAAGCATTGACCATAAATCCTACTTCATTTTCTCCTTTTCCACAAAATGAACAATGTATCTTTGTTTTTGCCATTGGTTTTCTTTTTTCTTAAATTTTCTTTCCTATCTTATGCCCCTTAATTGAAAAGTAAGCTATAAATAGATAGCAAGGTATTAGTATTAAATAGGGTAATTGTCTATTGTTAATTTCTGTTGCCCAAGCTCCATAAATTAAGGGCATTACGGCTCCCCCTGCAATTGCCATTATTAAAAGAGCAGATGCAACAGGAGTATGTTTTCCAAGTTTATCAATTGCCAAAGGCCAAATTCCTGGCCACATTAAAGAATGAGCAAAACTTAGAAGGATAATAATTATTATTGAAAGAATGCCCTGCGTCATAACAGCTGCTATAACAAGAATCAATCCTAAAGCAGAACAAATTGTTAGAGCCTTGCTTTGGGATATGTATTTTGGAACAAGTATTATTCCTAATATATAGCCAATGGTTAGAGCAATTAAACTAAAGGTTCCAAGCATTGGAGCTATATGTTTCGCTATTCCTTGGCTTTGTGCATAGAGACCCAGAGTGTCAATTGCGATAACCTCAACGCCTACATAGAGGAATAGAGCCAAAACGCCCAACCATAGATATGAAAAACTAAATATACTTCTTTCTTTATGAGTGTTTTCGTCAAAATCAGCCTCTTCTTCATTTTTAACCTCTGGAAGTTTTGCTAAGAGAACCATTATTGCCAAAAGGAATAATCCAATTGCTATTCCAATATAAGGGAGTATTATTCTTTGAGTTAGAAGGTTAAGTTCGTCAATTCTTGCATCTCCACTTAGAGTTTGAATATGTTGGCTTAAAGCATTCATATCTTCAAACAAAACCTTTGAAAGCCATAAAATGCCGATCATTCCAGCAATCTTGTTGAAAAGCCCCATAATACTCATTCTCTTTGCTGCCGATTCTATTGGACCAAGAATAGTTACATAAGGATTTACGGCAGTTTGCAAAAGAGCTAAACCAGTGCCTTGTAGAAAGAGCCCAATAAGAAAAATAAAATAACTTCTTTCGTTGGCTGCAGGAATAAAAACTAATGAGCCTATAGCCATAACAATAAGCCCTATAGCCATTCCTTTTGCAAATCCCGTCTTTTTTAAAACCCAAGAAGAAGGCAGGGCCATAACAAAATAGGATATATAGAACGCAAAGGTAACTAAATAAGCCTGTGAATCGCTTAACTCGCAAGCCTCACGTAAAAAAGGGATTAGAACACTATTTAGCCATGTTATAAATCCAAAAATAAAATAAAGAATTCCAATTATTGATAAGCTAAAAATCAAGTTGTTGTTTTTCTCTGCCATAAGAATTTATATTTTTTGAAGATGCAAATATAGGAAAAACAATGATATAAAGGAGATTTTTCTTAATTTTGCCAACAATATAAACACATCTATCAACCAAATAACAGAATATTATGATAAAGAGAATAAGCGTTCTATTTATATTAACAATTATAATCTCACTCCCCTTTTATCTTAATGCACAAAACCATTCAAAAGAAGATAAAGCACTTAGAGAAAAAATATCCCAAATGCTCATTATTGGATTTAGAGGGATGAGCCTTGATTCATCTAAAGAAATTTACGACCTAATTGCAAAAGAGAAAATCGGAGGAATTATACTATTTGATTACGATGTACCTAGTAAAAAATCAAAACGTAATATAGAAAACCCTGACCAATTAAGAAAGTTATGTTCAGAACTTCAAAACCTTGGAAACAACCATCTATTTATATCTATAGACCAAGAAGGCGGAAAAGTAAGTAGACTAAAGGAAAAATACGGTTTTTCCCCAAGCGTTTCACAACAATACTTAGGAGAGAATAATAATTCTTTACTTACAAAAGAATGGGCGTCACGTTCAGCAAGGAACCTTAAATCCTTGGGCATAAACCTAAATTTTTCACCTTCAGTGGATGTAAATATTAATCCTGATTGTCCAATAATTGGTAAATTAGAAAGGAGCTTTAGTCAAGATCCTCAAACGGTAATTAAACATGCAAAAATAGTTATAGAAGAACATAATAAACAAGGGATTGTTACAACTATTAAACATTTCCCTGGTCATGGCTCTTCCAGATCAGACACTCATAAAGGAATAGCTGATATAACAAATACTTATGATAAGCGAGAATTAATCCCTTTCAAAGAACTAATAGAAGAAGGTTGTGTTGAAATGGTTATGACCTCCCATGTTTTCAATTCCGCATTCGATTCACTCTATCCCTCAACAATGTCCTATAATACACTGACTAATATGCTAAAAGTACAGATGGGCTTCAAAGGAATAATTGTTTCAGATGATATGGCAATGGGAGCTATTGCCAAAGAATACGACCTTGAAACTTGTTTGGATAAAGCAATAAATGCAGGAGTAGATATGTTTATTTTCTCAAATAACGGAGAAAAGTATGATACAGAAATAGGCTATAAGGCTATCGAAACGATATTCCAACTAGTTAAGCAAGGTAAGGTAGCAGAAAGCAGAATCAATAACTCCTATGCTAAAATTCTTAAACTAAAATCTAAAATAGGACTACAGTAGTTTTAACTTGTTAATAACTTATTTAGTTATTATTCTATGTAATTCGTTGGAGATTATTTGTTTTATCTTATCAAGAGTTTTTTGCTCTGATAATAATATAAGTTGATTATCAAGGTCAGTTTCTGTTCTTAGTTTTTCTTTTACTATATTTATCTTTTTTTCTAACTTATGTAACTTTAGGCTCAACAGACTATCCTTTAAATCTACATTAAGTCTTTCTAAACATTCTGGATCAGGTATTGTTATCTTCCATCTTGATTCCCATAATTCACTAACACAATAATTATTAATTAGGAGGGTTGTTACAAGATTTTGAACTTCTTTATCTTGATTGTTTGTGAATATATTTAAGTCAGGAATTTCTTCTTTTTCAATTAAATAGTCTTTATAAATATCGAATATCTTTTGATAGATAGGGTTATCAAAAGATATCTGGTCAGTTGATATATCACCAACTAAGTAAGCTGCCACTAAATAAGTTTCTTCTTTTTTTTCTTCACTTTCAGATACTATTGTTTGTGTAGTTTCTTTATCTCCATAATTTAGGAGTATAGCAATTATTTTTCTTTCTTGCGCTTCGTCAGGGAACGTTTCTGGTAAAATTTGCTTCTCTGCCTTTGGAGTTGAAATAAAATTAGATCCATCATCATCTTTAGGATTAAAGAAATCATCAGGAGGAAGGTCGGTTCTTAAATCCTCTCTTTTCTCCTTATCTTTTTCTTCCTTCTTTTGTTTGAAATACCTTTCTCTTAACACCTTATTAAGTTCATTATTCAGCAGCTCTTCCTTCATATTTAGAATTGAGGAGCATTGTTGAACATAAGCCGCTTTCTCAATATTGTCTGGAATAAGACTAATCGTATTTAGTATTTCTTTTATTAAGGCACTTCTTTTAAAAGGATCATCCTTAGCTTCTTCTAATAAGAGATTCGTTTTAAATAATATAAAATTCTTAGCCTCATTTCTAATATATGTCTTAAAATCTTCTTGTGGAAGTTTCCTACAATATGAATCAGGATCTTCTCCATCAGGAAATAAAACAATCTTTACATTTAATCCATTCTCAAGAAAAAGATCTATTGCCCTAAATGCTGCTTTAATTCCTGCAGAGTCTCCATCATAAAGAATTGTTACGTTTTTGGTATAGCGTTTTATTAATCTTATTTGCTCAATTGTTAGAGCTGTTCCTGAAGATGCAACAACATTTTCAACATCGTTTTGGGATAACATTACCGCATCCATATTCCCTTCAACCAAATAGCAATGGTCTTGTCTTACTATTGCATTCTTAGCTAAATGAAGCCCAAAAAGAACCTTACTCTTAGAATAAATATCAGTTTCAGGGGAGTTGACATATTTTGCTTTAGTTTTTTCTGAACTTAAAACACGACCAGTGAAGCCTAATGGACGTCCTCCAATATTATAGATAGGGAACATAATCCTAGATCTAAATCTATCGTATTGAACATGCTGTTCTTCTTTTGAAACTGTTAATCCAGCCTTAATCAAGACCTCATCGGTGTATCCATTCTTCTTAGCATATTCAGTAAATTCAGACCATTTATCCTTAGAATACCCTAATCCCCAACGCCTAATTGTTTCTTCTGTAAGCTCTCTTTCAAGAAAATAACTTAATCCTATATTCCTTCCTTCTTGGTCATTAAAAAGAACATCTGCAAAATATTTTTGAGCAAAGTCAGTAACGTGAAATAAACCTTCTTTTTCGTCTTGAAGGGTCTTTTGGTCGTCGGTAAGCTCTTCCTCTTGTATTTCTATTCCATATTTATTTGCAAGGAAACGTAAGGCCTCAGGATAAGTATAATGCTCATGCTTTATTAAGAAATTAACTGCATTTCCTGCCTCTCCACATCCAAAACACTTAAAAATTCCTTTTGAAGGACTAACTGTGAAAGAGGGTGTTTTTTCGTTATGAAAAGGACAATTGCCAATATAATTTACTCCTCGCTTCTTTAATGGAACAAAGGCATTTATTACATCAACAATTTCTGTTGCATCAAGTATTTTCGAAATATCTTCTTGCTTAATCATCTTTGCAAAAATACAATAATATTTTATTACCTTTGCCTAATCAAAACATTAAAATATTATGATAAGCTATTTAAAGAAAAACTATTCATGGTTGATAATTATCTATTTCGGAATAATCTATTTTTTGTTTCTATCAAATAATCCTAGTTCAGACTCTTATTCTAATGCCTTCTCTTCAATAACCACTCAAGAGCTTTTCCGTCCTCATCATCTTTTATATAGTGGATTGGGATACTTGATTTATTTACCCTTTCAACTCACAAACATTGATCCAATAAAGTTATTTCAATTTGTAAATGTTTTATTTGCAACTGGTTGTTTAATTGTTATTCGAGTGATATTGAAAAGAATTCATTCTAACGAAGCCCTAATTGCAACTTCAATTCTATTTCTTGGTTCATGTTTTGGCTTTCAACGTTTTGCAATAGATAACGAATGCTATATAATTCCTTTATTTTTTACTCTTTTAGCAATTAATTTTGTTCAAAGCTTCCTAATAAAAAACAAAAACTATAAAAGTATTCTAACAGCCTTATCTCTTGGCATTGGTTGTTTGTTTCATCAAATTGTAATCTTTGCATGGCTTGCTTCTTTCCTAATATTTATTTTTCATGGAAGACGAAAATATATTTTTTATTTTATCCTTATCAGCTTAATCATACCTATTGTTTATCTAATTGTTATTTATTATCAAGAAGGTAGCGTAAGCTATAATGCTATAATGAATTTTGTTCTCCACGATTACAAGAACTCCAACGCAGAAATGCCTATTCTTACAAACGTAATCCTTATGTCTGCAATTAGTTTAGTTAGAACCTTTATTCAAGTTCACGGATATGTTTTTGAATATATTACTTTATACCCTATAATTAATATTGTCTTGATAACTATTGCATTAATATTTTTGGTTTATGGGATAATATATCTGTTTAAGTTGAGAAAAAGACAGTTAACCGTTTTTCAAGAAAGACGCTTTGTTAGGTATTGTTGGGGTTTGCTAATTCTTTACTTTGGATTTGCTGCTTTTTCGAATGGTAATGCAGAATTTATGGTAATTCTCCCTTTTATAATCATCTTGTTATTTGTATATTACTTTGAATATATTGGTAAGGCGCTATTCGGGATAGGTCTTTTTATGTTTCTTTGGAATGTTTTCTTTGCACTTGTTCCTATAGCAAATATGAAACTTAACTCCAATGAAGATATTGTTAATCTAATTATTGATCAACCTAATGCTATTTTTGTTCTAAAAGACAAAATTTCAGTGGATAACATATATGCTTACAAGCAGAGAGAAGAAAATTTAAGCTCTACCTTTAAAATTTCAGACGTAAACCAAGAAAATTTTAATACTTGGTTAAAAGAAAACAAAACAATTTATACTGATTTTTTTGAAGAAAAGAATTTGGCATCGAGAGCCACTATTGCAAAGTCTAAAACCAATTCTATCAAGCCATCAAACCCTATTATTAATAATAAAAACAGGTTCTATTCAAAATATAAATTCAGTTCTCTTGGCTCAGAAAAAGAAATTTGGACTTTTATTA
>JALNVJ010000050.1 GCA_023227645.1 Bacteroidales bacterium
TATAGATTTGTAGGAAGAGGACCAATTAGAGATGTTGAATATAACGGAACAATAGAAATTCTGAGATAAACCGAAATAAAAAAATCTCATAAATAAAAAGAAGAGGCTGATAATTAATTTTACCAGCCTCTTCCTCTTTTAATATAAGTAATAATTTAATTTTCTCTTAACAAAACTAACTCTTCGTTTTAATTTCGTGAATCGCCGTTTTAATTTTATGAATCTTCGTTTCATTTTCGTGAAACGAAGATCTATTTTATTGGCATAAAACAACCTCTATTTTAGAGCTTGCTTTATTTTCACAAGATTCGTTAGCAAATCTTCAACCTTATCCAATGCAATCATATTCTTTCCATCACTCTTTGCCTCTTTTGGGTTGGGATGAGTTTCCATAAAAACACCATCTGCACCAACTGCAATTGCAGCCTTAGCTATTGTTTCTATCATCCTTGGCTGACCTCCCGAAACACCAGAGTCTTGATTTGGCTGTTGAAGAGAATGGGTAATATCCATTATAACTGGAATATTATTTTCTTGCATAACTGGGATAGAACGAAAATCAACAACTAAATCTTGATAACCAAACATTGTACCCCTATCGGTAAGCATTATCTTATTATTTCCCGTTGTCCTTATCTTCTGTACTACATATTTCATCGAATCGGCAGAAAGAAACTGTCCTTTTTTCACATTAACTATCTTTCCTGTTTGTCCTGCAGCCAATAGAATATCAGTTTGACGACATAAGAAAGCAGGTATTTGAAGAATATCCACATATTGAGCAGCTTGATAAGCCTCCTGAGCAGAATGGATATCAGTTACAACAGGGATATTATACTTTTCTCTAATAGCTTGCAATAATTCCAATGCTTCAATATCTCCAATACCAGTGAAAGAATCAATACTTGAGCGGTTTGCCTTTCGATATGAAGCCTTAAATATTAATTTTATATTTAACTTATTAGTAATTTCAATTAATTTTTCTGCAATCTCAAACGGCATTTCTTTATTTTCAATCACACAAGGACCCGCCATTAGGAAGAAATTCTCCTTATTACCTATTAAATTATTATATAAATCCATTCTATCAACATTATTTGTTAGTAATTCTTTTCTATTTCAAAGTATTTGATTTGCAAAAATAATAATTTTGTACCCATATTAGCCAGAAATGAAAAATAAAAACCAAAAACCAATAATTCATAAGATAAAGTTATCAGTTCAAGATGAAAAACTTTTAGCTCGTTATTGTGCATTAAATAAAATTGGCAAAACAATTGCAATTAAGCGTATATTAAGGAGCTACCTACAAGAAAGCTTAGAAGAAATTGAACCAGAAGCAGAAAATCAATTAGGGCTATTCGACCCTATTCAAATGAATATTTTCGACTTATAAAATAATATTCCATATTCCCATTAACTCTTTCTTGGTTTTAATTTTCTTAATCAAGGATTCATTCTTTAGATATAGAACAATTAATTTCTTTATTGTTTTAATCTATGCTTATGATTCAAATTATTTTTTGTATATTTGTGCCTTGAATAAATTTGTTTTATGAGAAGAATATCATTTTTAGTAATTATTATTGCTTTTGCTTTCACTGGCTGTAAAACAATCAAGCCTGTTGACTTTCAACCCGATTATCAAAATGCAAACCTATTGCCTCGTCTTTCTATATGGTTTGACGTTCCTTCATTTGAGAATGCTTATGGTGCCAATTCTTATTCAGAAGATGGATCCACTTCTCCTGAATCTCCGTATGGTAAGGGTGTTTTTGAGGTTGATGCTAAAACAAAAATTTATACTGCAGAGAAAAGAATTCAAGACGCATCTAACCTTTGGGTAAATGATATGAATAATAATATTATGGACCCTTCGGGAAAAAGAAACGGAAATATTGTTTTGAGAATTGGTAATGCATATAAGAAAAACAACTATAAATGGAGCTGGCTTTCTGGCTTTACTGTTGGAGTTCTAAATGCTTTCGGAATGCCTATGTGTTCAAATAAAACTGAACTTGAAGTTATTGTTGAAATTTATGATTTAAGGAATAATTTAGTTGCAAGATACACCGAGCGAGGAACTTCAAAAACTTATTTAGCTGCTTATCACGGCTATTATGAGTTTCAACGCAAGGCTGGTCAAGAAGCTTTAGAGGATGGATTAATTAAGGTGAAAGAGCTTATTCAGAAAGATTTTGCAGTAATTAATGCTAAGCTACGTTAATTTTTAATAAAACCTAAGAGACAACAATGAAAAACATTCTGATTCGTGAGGCAAATGAAAACGACACTCCATTAATACTTAGTTTTATAAAGAAACTATCTATTTATGAAAAGCTACCTCATGAAGTTAGTGCTACGGTTGAAATTCTTCATAAATCTATATTTATTGAAAGGAATGCTAATGTAGTTTTTATTCTTGAGGATGGAAAAGAAATTGGTTTTGCCCTGTATTTTTACAACTTTTCAACATTTACGGGTAAAAAAGGCTTATACTTAGAAGATTTATTTGTTTTGGAAGAATATAGAGGTAGAGGTTATGGTAAAAAACTACTTTCCTACCTTGCTGAAATTGCTGTTAGGGAGGATTGCTCTCGCTTTGAATGGATTGTTTTAGATTGGAATACTCCTTCAATAAATTTCTACGAATCGCTTAAAGCTGTTCCTCTAAATGATTGGACTGTTTTTAGATTGGAGAAAGATGATTTAACTAACTTAGCAAAACAAAATAGACTTTGAAGCTAAAAATTGAATTATTATATGATTTGTGGGAAAACTTAAATTGTTTTTTATTGTTCTTGTCCTAACTTTTTATCCGATTATTTCTTTCGGACAAGATATCCACTTTTCTAGTTTTAATGCCAATCCAATGATGCTTAACCCTGCAAGCACTGCCCTCGGAGGGTCGATGTTTAGAGCTGGAACAATGTATAGAAACCAATGGGAGACTCTTTCCAAAGGTTATAATTCATATTTACTTAGTTTTGAAGCCTTAGCTTATAAGAATAGGATTAGACGTGATGGAATAGGGTTAGGGATAAACTTTATGGCCGATGTTGCTGGAACTTTGAGCTATGGACAACAAAATATTGGGCTCTCTCTCTCCTACTTTAAAGCCATTGACTTAAATAAAGAACATTATATTTCATTTGGAATAATAAGTAACACCTCCTCTTGGGGCTATAATCAATCTAATTCAATTTTTGGAAGAGAACCTGAAGATAATGAAGGTGTACTTTTAAGCGAAATCAGAACTTTCGATATTGGTCTGGGTGCTTATTGGCAAATTAAGGCAAACGAAACTCATAGTATTCAAGCAGGCACATCGCTTCTCCATATCAATCAACCAAGTTTATCATATTACGAGAACTCCGATATTACCCTCCCTATGAGGTTGAATGCTTATGTTGTAGATCATATTATGATAAATTTCGACCATTCAATTAGTCCAAGCATTTTATTCCAGAGCCAAAACAATTTTAAAGAGTTAATTTTTGGAATGGACTATAATATTAACATTTCAGAAACATCAATAAATCAACAAATTATATCATTGGGTGCATATTATAGAACATTAGATGCAATGATTATTATGGTAAAGTACAAACAGGATAATATTGGTTGTGGCCTTTCTTATGATATTAATCTCTCAGGACTAACCCCTGCCTCAAAAACTTATGGAGGTGTAGAAATATGGTTATTATATTCCTTTAATCCATATGGTTATAAACGATCAAAAACAAGTATTCCATGTCCAGCATTCTAAAAATTTTATTGGTTTTGAGTCTGTTTTTCCTTTCTGTGAACTCTCTTTTCTGTCAAGAAAAATATATGATAGCCTATGAAAAAGAGGGAGATGCCGCAATGAAGGCTGGCGAATATGAAACTGCATTAGATAATTATAAAACATCAAAGAAATTTTTTAAAACCCCACTTAGATTATTTTATAAAATGGGTGAGGCTTGCAGGATGTTGATGGATTATGATAAGGCTGAATATTATTACCAGAAAGTTAGAACAGAAAACGACTCTTTAAACCTTAATAAAGAATTTCCCAATCTATATATTAATTTAGCAAATGTTTCAATCTCCAATGGAAATATATTTATAGCTCAAGATGTCCTCGAACAACTATTAAAAGAAACAAAAGATTCAATAATAATTAGTT
Organism: Bacteroidales bacterium; assembly: GCA_023227645.1. Classification (GTDB taxonomy): domain Bacteria; phylum Bacteroidota; class Bacteroidia; order Bacteroidales; family P3; genus UBA10566. The sequence goes on from JALNVJ010000050.1 coordinate 4,172, forward strand.
ATACTAAAAATAAGCTTAGATCCATTGATTGGATTATTGACAATAATAAACTAATTCATGGAACCAATGTGATGAATTTAGGAAGAAACGTAAATAACGAATCCTCACAAACTTCCAACTGTGTTTTAGGCGACAGCCTCTTATATATTTCAAATATTAATTATACAAAATCAGAAAAGAACGGGGTAACATACTATAATGATGCTTTCCAACAGATATTTACAAGCAAAATTGATAGCAATAATAATCACTCACCAATTGAGTTATTGCCAATTAAAGAGATAAACAAAAAGAATAGGAATATTTCAAATATATGTTTTGACACTTCAAATCAAAGAGCATATTATACAAGATGCAGTAATTATAATGATGTTTGCTATATATATTACTCAAGCTATAAAGATGGCAAATATCAAAAGGCCAAAAAATTAAATAAAAATATTAATCTTCGAGGTTATATCAATACTCAGCCACATATAGCATTTTACAATGGAGAAAAGATAATTTATTTTAGCTCAAATCGCAATGGTGGTTATGGTGGTTACGACTTATATTATTCTGTTTTAGATGATAAGGATAATGAAGTTATTAATCTTGGTCCAACAATAAACTCTGAGGGTGACGAAATATGTCCTTTCTATTCCCCTCAAGATAAATCACTATATTTTTCATCCAATTCACATTATGGCTTTGGTGGTTTCGATTTATTTAAGTCTGAAGGTTGGCAAACCCGATGGAGGGAGGTAAAAAACTTAATGCAACCTATTAATTCCCCTGCAAATGAAGTTTATCCAGTAATTATTTTACCTAATGAGAAAGGATATTTTACCTCCAATCGAGAAGGTTCTTTCTCAAGTAAGAATAAGACCTGTTGTAATGATATATATATGTTTGAGGCTGATGTCTTACCAGAAATTCCAACAATGGAAGAAATTAAAAGCAAATCAAAATTTTCTCCTATTTTTGATTTACCTATACAGGTATTCTTCCATAATGACCAACCAAACCCACAATCAACATCAACCAAAACAAATATCGATTATTCAGAATGCTTCAAAGAATATAAATCAATGATTAATATCTATAAAGCCGAAGCTACAAATCAGATAAACGACTCAATTGAAAATGCAATAATAGATAGTATAGACAGTTTCTTTTCAGTTAGAATAAATAAGGGAATGGAAAAACTTGATAATATGTGTAACTATCTATTGACCAAGCTAAAGCAAGGAGAAAGAATTAATATTTCAATTATTGGATACTCCTCTGCACTATATAACGATATGTATAATTTCTCTCTTTCAGAAAGAAGGATTGGTAGTATTCTAAATTATATAAATAAATGGAATAATGGAGAACTAAATTATTATTTATCAGAAATGGCTAATGATAGTATCCCATTCCTATATATCAAGACCCTACCTATGGGTAAGATAGGCTCAAAGTCGGATAATCCCAAAAGCCTTATTGAACGTAGGAGATCAGTCTATAATATAGATGCCATGTATGAAAGAAGAGTTGAAGTTAAACTAATTGAAATCAGAAAATAAATTAAACAAAGACGGTTATTATTAATAGTTTTCGTAGATTTGCTAATAATTAAAATAAAAATAGATTATGAATATTCTTTTAATTGGTTATGGAAAAATGGGTCAGGTAGTTAAGAAGGTTGCCCGACAAAGAAATCACAATATAGCTTTTATTATTGATAATGAAAAAGATTGGCAGGAGTTAGGCGATATTCAAATTGATGTGGCTATTGATTTCTCTACTCCTTTTATAGTTGTGGATAATATTGTGGAATGCTTTAATCGACATATTCCAATTGTTGTTGGAACAACAGGATGGTATTCAAGACTGGGTGAACTAAAGGAATTAGCCGAAAAAGAAGAGAGAGGATTATTTGTTGCATCTAATTTCAGTATTGGTATGTTTATATTTAATAAGATTAACGAAGAACTATCAAAACTAATGAATAATCAACCTTCTTATGACGTCTCAATTGAGGAAATTCATCATATACATAAGCTTGATGCACCAAGTGGCACAGCAATAACATTGGCAGAAACAATAATTGATAATTTGGATAGGAAGGGAAAATGGGTTCTTGATTCAGAGAAAGAAGAAGCTAATTCAATTAATATTAACTCTCAAAGAATTGGTGAAGTCCCGGGAACTCACACCATAACTTATTCTTCAGAGGTTGATGATATAATAATTACCCACCAAGCTCATAATAGGATTGGTTGGGCACTAGGATCTATACTTGCTGCTGAATTTATGAAAGAAAAGAAAGGATTTTATAATATGAAAGACCTAATTAAATAAGCCACTATAATGAAAAAGTATTCAATAGGAATTGATATTGGAGGAACCAATACAGGTTTTGGACTTGTTGATTGTGAAGGAAAGATTATTGAGAGCCTATCAATCAGCACAAAAAATTATTTTGATTATAAAATATACCTTGATGAAGTTGCCAAGAATATTCTATTCTTAATTGAGAAATGTCCAAACAAGGAATTAATTCAAGGAATTGGGATAGGAGCTCCTAATGGTAACTTCTATAAAGGAACAATTGAATATGCACCAAATTTAAATTTTATAGGAATAATTCCAGTTAAGGAATATATTGAAAGGATATTATCTGAAAAAGGATTCCCTTTAAAGGTTACCCTAACAAATGATGCAAATGCTGCTGCTATTGGAGAAATGATTTATGGAGGGGCAAAGAATGTCAAAAACTTTATAATGATAACCTTAGGAACAGGGGTTGGATCTGGAATTGTTATTGATGGTAAGGTTGTTTATGGAAATGATGGATTTGCAGGAGAAGTCGGTCATACTATTGTTCAACCTGAAGGTAGATTGTGTGGTTGTGGCAGAAGGGGCTGTGTTGAAACTTATTCATCAGCAACTGGAATTAAGAAAACTGCCTTAGAATTAATTAGAGAAACTGACACTAAATCATGTCTAAGATCACTTCCTGAAGAAGAAATTGGAGGTAGATCAATTTATGAAGCTGCTAAACAAGGAGATAAAATAGCAATTAAGTGTTTTGATATAACAGCCAAGATGCTTGCAGTTGGAATGGCAAATGCAGTTGCTATTACCTCCCCAGAAGTGATATTCCTCTTTGGGGGATTAACTAAGGCAGGGGATTTGTTGATGATTCCACTTAAAAAATACTTTGAGGAAAGCTTATTTGTTGTGTTTAAAAATAAGATTGAACTTAGGCTATCTGATCTTGACGAAAACAATGCTGCAATACTTGGTGCAGCTGCCCTACCCTTCTAAGAAAACTAATTACATATGAAGAAGTTATTACTTGCTATTTTGTTTACATTCTTTATTTTAAATTCTTTTGCTCAAGATAATTACTATAATAGTATTAATCCAAAATATTGGACAATTAGCAATAATAAAAATATTAGCATTGATTCTTGTTCTAAGAATTTAAATAATATCTATAATCTCCTATTCAATAATAATATCATACCCAACCCATTTATTAATGATAATGAATTAAGACTATCTTGGATTGATTCCACTTCTTGGACATATTCAACAAATATTAAACTTAATAAGAAAGATCTAAATCTTGATAATATTTTTCTGATACTTGGTATGATCGACACCTATTCAAGTATTTATTTAAATGATAAGCTAATCGGCCATACTAATAATGAATTCTTAGAGTATAGATTCAATATTAAGCCATATCTTAGAGAGGGAGAAAATGAGATAAAAATCACTATAGAACCTGCTATTGATAAACTCAACTATATATCGAAAGACTATAATACATTAGAGTCCGAAAAAAGAGTAATTTCAAGGAAGGCTCAATATCGTTATGGTTGGGACTGGCATCCAAAAATGCTATCATGTGGAATAAGCGATATATATATTGAAAGCTATAATAAGAAACCAAAGATAGAATATTACAATATACAAACACTTTCAATATCAGACAATAAGGCAAATCTAATATTTAATATTGGTGTTTCTAATTTAGAGGATAAAAACTATAAAATCATTATTAAAAATATACAAGCATACAATCCGAATCACCCTAAAGAAAAATTAGAACAAAGCCTACAAGACATTTCATTTGATATCAATAATAAGAGTAAAGAAATAAATGAATTTACCTACAAATTTATTATTAACTCACCCCATATTTGGAATACTAAAACTAATGGAGAACAATACTTATACAAAGCATCGTTAAATATAGTTTCAGAAAAATTAATACTAAACGAAGAAGAAATTTCATTTGGAATAAGGACTATAGAACTTATTCAAGAAAATGATTCAATTGGTCAGAGTTTCTATTTCAAATTAAATGGCAAGCCATTATTCATTAAGGGTGCAAACTATATTGCAAAAGAAGACAAAGACACCAAGGCATTAGAGTTGGCAAAGGATGCAAATATGAATATGCTAAGAGTTTGGGGTGGTTCACGCTATGCAAATAATGACTTCTATAATTACTGTAATGAAAACGGAATATTGGTTTGGCAAGATTTTCCTTTTGCTTGTGCCTTATATCCTGGCGATTCTTATTTCTTAGAAAATGTGAAAAAAGAAGCAGAACAAAACATAAGAAAAATTGCAAATAATCCCTCACTCGCTCTTTTCTGTGGAAATAATGAAATATGGGAAGGTTGGATGAATTGGGGTTGGAAAAAAGAAGTGAATGATACTATTAAAGCAGTTGAAAACTATAATAAACTATTCAACAAGATATTACCCGAAGCTATTAAAAAATACTCACCAACAATAAATTATATTCATACATCGCCTCTTCATGGTTGGGGAAGAAAAGAAAGTCTAACCCATGGTGATTGCCATTATTGGGGAGTTTGGTGGGCAGATTCAACACTTGAAACATATACAAGAAAAATTCCTCGTTTTATGAGTGAGTTTGGATTTCAAGGAGCTCCAAATATTAATACGGCAAAAGCTTATATGTCTTTACCATACTCAAAAGAAAACCAAGACTTTTCAATACATCAAAAACACCCAAGAGGGTTTGAACTAATAGATAATAGAATAAATGAATATTTTAA
>JALNVJ010000051.1 GCA_023227645.1 Bacteroidales bacterium
TACATTGTTCATAACATTAGAAGGAACTACTTTTTTCTCGAACTTAATTGGCAAATAACCCTTTGGACTATTGCTGTGTTGAATGATGTTTTTGGCATTCTTAAATAACAATATAACTCGTATTAACTTTAACCCTCCTGATGTTGAGCCACTCATTGCTCCTGAGAACATTAGTAAATAAAGAATAAAGATTGCAGGAAGAGTCCAATCGGTATAATTTGTATTTACAAAACCGGTGGAAGTTGATAGACTGGAAACTTGAAAAAGTGCGTGACGAAATGAGGTCTCCAAACCTATGGTAGGGTTATATATAAGAAAGGTTATACAGACTGTTGCTATTATTGTTACTAAAATATATGTCTTAAACTCTTCATTAATCCATAATTTCTTATATTGCCCTTTAGTGGCATAGTAAATCAGGGTGAAGTTTGTGCCAGCAGGAAACATAAAGGCAACTAATATATACTGACTTAATGGCGAAAAAGCTGCTCCTGATGCATTCTTAGTAGAAAAACCTCCCGAAGCAAGGGTTGAGAAGGAATGGCAAACTGCATCGAAGAAATCCATACCTGAAAAATAAAGGCTAATTATACATAAGAATGTTAATGTAAAGTATATTGAGATAAGTATTTTCCCAGTTTTCTTTATATGAGGACTTAATTTGTCTTTAGATGGGCCTGCTACTTCAGCTGAGAACAAAGACATAGCACCTGCTCCGATAAATGGAATAAATGAAATAACTAAAACAACAATCCCTATTCCTCCTATCCAATTGGTAAGACTTCTCCAAAATAATATCCCTTTGGGAAAAGACTCAACATCAGAAATTACAGAGGCTCCTGTTGTTGTAAAACCTGACATTGTTTCGAAGAAAGAATCAGTATATGATAGATATCCTCCAATATAATAAGGAAGAGCACCAAAAATTGACATCAAGACCCATATTAAAGCAACAATTAGGAACCCTAAACGTCTATCAATATTCATAATCTCTTGTTTTAGGAGTGGCACTCTAAGAACAAATCCAATAACAAAAGTTATCAAACAGCTAATTAGCAATGGTTCAATGTCATTTCCATTATAGATTAAGGCAACAAGAAAGCTTAAGAACATAAACCCTGCTTCAACCATTAGAATCATTCCAATGGCTCTACATGCTGTTACAAATCTACTTTTTAACATTATTAGAAATTTTAAGGATTGCAAAGGTAGATAAATTTTCTATTCAAAGGAAGAATTTCCTAAATCTTCGTTTTAGAAAATTAAAACGAAGATCTAGGAAATTAAAACGAAGATTCAATATGAAGTAAAATTAAGTCCCAAAATTAGAATTAATTTTTATTGATGCATTATCGGTTTAGGTTTCTTATCATGGAAAAGATATCCTAATTTTAAACTTGAAGAATAGGTCATATTAGATCCTGCTCCATAAAATAACCCTACTTGATAATAATCAAAGGAATCATCATTATTTAGGTTTGAAAAGCTATATCCTATTCCAACGCTCCAATCTATTAGAAAACGATTTGAAAAAACCCATTGCTTTCCCCCTACTATCATTAAATTCAAAGAAGCAATGTTTTTTTCTATTGTTGTATAATCCTCTGTATAGTTATTGATATCATACACATAATGTTCTACATTTGCATTTATTAATGATATCTTTATCTTCGGCATAACATAGCTTCCTTTCAATATATGTGCATATTTCATATTCCTAAGATAATAATCAGGAGAACGGTAGAAACGATAGCCTGCAGATATTGCAAGCCCTGTTGCATCTATATTAAAAGTTTGATAACCTAGACCAATTAAGGCAAGTCCTGCCGTCCAACTCTGCTCTGGTTTTATACTCCTTTCATAATCAAATTCCATAAACCCAATAATTGGAGAAGTGAAATTAAATTTAATTGCGTTCTTAGTATTATCTTGGTAGTTATTTACTCCAAACATTGAATTTTCTATATTTAAGATTTCTCCATTGGCAAATTTTATATATTCGATATTGTTTTTATCTATACTAAATCGTCTTTCTTCTCCTCCTAAAGTTGCAGAGTAATAGATTAAATCTTCGCCTATTTCTACAATTTTACAATTAATTTCCCCCTTTGGATTCTTCCTAACTATTAGATCTTGAGCCGATAAACTCAGAGCCGAAAATATTATTAGGGTTATGAATATTATTTTTTTCATAAGACTATTCTTTTATTATTGTTGACAAAGATAAATAATTATTTGAAATCTATAGTTTTATTTTTACTTTTAATCGTTTTCAATTGCAATTAAATTTCCAACACTAAATTCAAATGGCTCCCTACATTCTTCTTTTCTCAACTTACAATCTATCATTCTACATTGGTAACAATAGTTTTGATCGCAAGAATCACTATGAACGGTAAAATATAATTCAACATTTTCTCTTTGAACTGCTTGTTTGAGGTTTTCTGTTACCTTATGTCCTTCTTGAATAGTGTAAAAACAAGGAAGAGTCAGATCACAGTCAAGATGAAGGGAATTACCGTAGCGAATAACTCTTAGGTTATGAATATTTATCCAGTTCTCTTCTTTATACTTATCTATTTTAAGAGCAATAATTTTCAATTCATCTTCATCATTCTCATCAACTAAACTAGCTATGGTTTTACTTAAAATACGTAATCCTGTAATAATAATTATTCCTCCATAAACAAAAGCAAGTAGACTATCTAACAAAATAAGTCCTGTTATTTTAATTAATATTAATCCAACTAATAAGCCTATTGTTGAATAAGTGTCAGATTGTAGATGTTTTCCTCCTGCAACCAGTGCTATGGATGAGCTTTTCTTCCCTTTTTTGATACTCCAAACACCCAAAAGATAATTTAGAACTCCTGTAAAAGCAATTATTACCATCCCTACTTCAAGTTCAGGGAGCTGAGTTGGTTGGATGAAAAATCTCTTTACGGCTTCATATATGATTAGGCCTCCTGCAAGTATGATTAGAGACCCTTCAATAGATGCTGAAATCAGTTCCATCTTCCCATGTCCAAAAGGGTGCCTCTCATCTCGTGGTTTTGCTGCCCATCGCAAAGATATAAGACTTATCGCTCCAGCAATAACATTAACGATGCTTTCCATTGCATCGGAATAAACTCCTACGGAATTTGTTATAAAATATGCAATAAACTTAGCAATTAACAAAAGTGCAGATATTCCTACTATTATTCTTTGAAACTTCCAATTAATCATCCTACCAATTATTTACAAAAGAAAAAGAGCCTTCTTTTGGAAGACTCTTTTTCTAAAAATACTAAAATTATTACACTATAAACTCTCTAATCTTGAGATATATTTATCTATTTCTCTTGCTTCCAATGAAGAAGGATAATCCGATTTTATTTTCTTATATGTAATCAAGGCATTTTTGTTGTCTTTCTTCATTTCATAAGCTAATCCTAATTTGAAAAGGACAAAAGGTGTTGTCATTTCATTAGAAGAAGAAATTGCTTTTTCATAATTTTTAATTGCATCATCAACTTTATTTAATTCAAGGTAGCAGTCCCCAATCATTGCTTTTGCTTGATTTGATAGGAAAACGTCATTTGAGCTGAAATCGTCTAGATAATCAATTGCTTTCTGATATTCTCCTTTTGATAAATAAGCACTTCCTGCATAGAAATTAGCTAATTTACCACTTTTTGTGCTGCCATATTTATCGACAATCGCAATAAATCCCATATGTTTTCCGTCACCATTAAGAGCTTTATCCATATCCTCATTTTTGAAAAATTGTTCAGCTGCGAACATTTCAGCAGAAGCAGTTTCTTGACGAGGCTCTGCAATAAATTTCTTGTAACCGAAAAAACCTCCAATTAATACTAGAATTGCAATGATTACAATTAATATTATCTTCTGATTTTTCTCAATGAATTGTTCTGATCTTGAAATGGCTTCACCAACAGCAAGGTTCTTAGATTTTTGTTCTGTACTCATAATATACTTAATGCTATATTTAATTTTAGATTGCAAAGATACATTTTTCTTTAAAAATACGAAGTAATCTTGTCTTTTTTTAAAATCTTTTTAGAATATTTACTATTTTATTTGCAAAAGTAGATTTATAATTGTAGTTTTGTTGCTTAAAAATATAATAGTTAGTATGAGTATTAGTACAAAATTCATGGGGTTTAATATCAAAAGCCCTATTGTTGTTGGAAGCTGTGGTCTGACTTCAAATATTGCAACATTAAAGAAAATTGAACAATCTGGTGCAGGTGCCGTGATTCTTAAATCTTTATTTGAGGAGCAGATTACTCAAGAAATGAATGTGAATGTTAAGGTATATAGTGCTAATTTTAGTGGATATCCTGAGGCATACACATACATAGAAGAACATTCAAAAGGTGAAGCTATTTCAAAGTACTTAACATTGATTAAGGAAGCGAAGGCTAATTTGTCAATCCCTGTTATTGGAAGTATTAATTGCATAACAGCTTCTGAGTGGCTACCTTTTGTTAAAATGGTTGAGGATGCAGGAGCAGACGGAATTGAATTAAATATGTTTCTACTTCCTTCTGACATAAGTCTTTCTCATGAAGACGTGGAGAGGTTTTATGAAGACATTGTACATATTATTAAAAGAGCAACTTCATTACCAATTTCTCTAAAAATTTCATATTATTTTTCTTCCTTAACAAGATTTGCTCAAAAAATATCTTGGCTTGGTATCTCTAACCTAAATATTTTTAATAGATTCTATCAATCAGATATAAATATTGATACTTTTGAAACCATTCCTGTAAACATTAAGAGTAGTCAAGATGAAATTTATAACACAATTAGGTGGACTGCAATCATTTCTCCTGAAATAAGATGTAGTTTAACCGCAGGGAATGGTGTGCATAAAGCAGATGACATTATTAAGTTACTTCTTGCTGGTGCCGATACGGTTCAAATCGTATCTGTATTATATGATGAGGGGTTAAACTTTATTGTCGACGCTAATAATAAATTGGAAGAGTGGATGAAGGAAAAAGGTTATACTTCAATAAGTCAGTTTAAAGGAAAGATGGCCGTTAAAAAGAATAAGGATGCTTCAGCGTTTTATAGAGTTCAGTTTATGAAATATTATTCTGGGATCGAATAGACATTGACTTAAACTTAAATTATATATATTTATAGCTTGTCGAAAGACGATTTACTAATTAAAAACAACCTAAAATTATGGAAAATCAAAACAAACCTGTAAGTTTTTTCCGTTTTGAAGATTTGAGAATTTATCACAAATCTTTGGATTATTTTAACTGGATTATTGAACAATCTAAATCCATTAATCTTGTTGAACAAAAAATAGTTATTGATTCATTAATTAAAGCTGCAATGGGAGTTTCTGTAAATATTGCAGAGGGTTCTTCTCGTCACAAACTTCAATTCGTAACTTTTCTAAAAGATGCTAAGACTGCAGTAAGGGAGTGCGCTGTATTATCTTCAATGGCTCTTGGCTCTGGAGTTTTCTCAGATGAACAGTATGAACAGTCTAAGGAAACATTAATTGAAATGACAAAAATGCTTGGTGCTATGATTGTTTCTCTTCAAAAAAGTACTACTCGCGACTCTTCAGAAGTAAAAACTGATTTCAATTCATCTAAAGAAATAGACTTTGAATATTAAAAAGCTTTATTTTTAATCCTTTTTTGTTTTTAATTGAGAGAATTGTCGTACATTTGTTTTCTAAAAAGGAATAACAAAAAATATGCAGTTCTCTCAAATCATTGAACAACACAACTTAATCAATTATCTTATTCGTGTTTATGACCAACGAAGAGTAAGTCATGCTCAATTGTTCTTTGGAGAGGAAGCCTCTAAAAGCTTCGCACTAACCTTAGCTTATGCTCAATTCTTAAATTGCAGCAACAAAATAAGATATAAACCAGAAGATAATAACCTTATTATTGCCGATTCATGTGGGAAATGTCCTTCTTGCAAGAAATTTTCGACTTTATCTCATCCCGACCTTCATTTTATATTCCCTAATACTACAACTAAAAGAATTGATTCAAAAAGCTCATCAGAACTCCTAATTAGTGAGTTTAGAGAGTTTGTGTTGAAACAAAAAGGGTTAATTACAATAAATGATTGGTATGATTTCTTAGACGTAGGCAATAAACAAGGCACAATCAATGTTAGAGATGCTAATAGTATTATTAAGGTACTAAGTGTTAAGTCTTACGAAGCTAAATATAAAATTATGATTATTTGGTGTGTAGATAAGCTATATTATGACGCTGCTCCTAAACTCCTGAAAATCTTAGAGGAACCTTACGAGGACACAATATTTTTATTAATTACTGACGATAGAGAAAACATTTTACCAACCATTCTTTCAAGAACACAATTGGTTAAAATCCCTAAATTAAGTCAGAAAATTGAAAAAGATAATAAATATTTAATTCTTTTTGTTGAGTGGTTAAGAAATTGCTTCTTATGTAAAACTAAAATAGCAGATGTTGTAAAGATTATTGAGAAAGATATTGTAAATATTGGAAGAGAAGAACAAAAACAATTTTTAGGTTTTGCCTTAGAAGTATTCCAAAATAGTTTTGCTCATAAAATTGGCATCCCTACAAAAAATAGTTTACTTGAAAATTGTGATGATAAGTTTAAAAGTAATTTTCCATCATTTATTACTGAAAATAATATTGAACAAATATATAAAGAATTAGATAGATCAATTTTACATATAGAAAGAAATGGTAATGCCAAGATGATTTTTCTTGACTTATCAATTAAATTAGGATTTTTACTGACGATTAAATAATATGGATAATAGAAAAAATAATACAGAGAAAACAAATCTTACTGAGAAAGAAGAAAAGAAAACAGATCAAGAGCTTGAACAAGAAAATCAAGAACTAGCACAAGATGCTCAAGAACTATCAGATATTCTTGACAAATATTCTAAACCTAAATCCCCATCTGCTTATTCTCAAGCCGATGAAGAAAAAGAGATTGTTTATGGAGAGCAATATTCTCATCCTTACTACGATGAAGATCCTATAGTTGGTAGAAATACTTTTACACCTTCAATAATGCTCACAAGAGGTTGTATTAATATTCCTCAATCATATGTTCCTATTGATAAGAATGAACTTCAAAGAAATGCTAAGCTTTCAGTTCACGATTGGATGAGCAAAATTAAACCACCATTTGTTGAAAATAATTTTGATTGTGTTGAAATTAGATTTAAAAATTCAAGAAAAGAATTTTTCAAACTACCCGATGGATTAGAAATAACAGAAGGAGATGTTGTTGCTGTTGAGGGTTCTCCTGGTCACGACATTGGAATTGTAACTTTAGTTGGTGAATTATGTAGAGTTCAAATGCATAAAAAGAAAGTTAATCCGAAATCTGATACCATTAAAAAATTATATCGTAGAGCAAAAGCAACAGATATAGAAAAATGGGTTCAATCAATCGAGAGAGAAGATAAAACCATTTTCATGACAAGAGATTTTGTAAATGACCTTAAGCTCGACATGAAAATTAATGATGTTGAATATCAAGGTGACAACACAAAGGCTATCTTCTATTATACTGCTGAAGACAGGGTTGATTTCCGTCAATTAATTAAACTACTAGCAGAAGAGTTTAGGGTTAGGATTGAAATGAAACAAATTGGAGCACGTCAAGAGGCTTCTCGTCTTGGAGGAATTGGAACTTGCGGTAGAGAACTCTGTTGTAGTTCTTGGCTAAATAATTTCAATTCTGTTTCAACTCAAGTAGCAAGAGTGCAGCAAATCTTCCCAAATCCTCAAAAACTTGCGGGGCAATGTGGGAAGTTGAAATGTTGCTTAAACTTTGAATATGACGTTTACCTTGACGAATTGAAGTCTTTCCCCGAAATAGGAGTCCCAATACACACCAGAAAAGGAAAAGCAAACTATATTAAAACGGATGTCTTTCGCAGATTGATGTGGTATGTTTATGAAGGTAGCTCTGATTTTATAATGATTTCAGCAGACACAGTTAAAACACTATTGAAGATGAATAGGAATCGCGAACCCATTGATAACCTAGAAAGATATCAAATTAAAGTAGAACCAAAATCAAAAATAAATATCTAAATTTGTTTTTCAATAATAACATTAATGTAAATATATGAACAAGATTTTACTTGGAATTATCTTATTTTCTACAACAATTACCCTCACTAGCTGCAACCCAGATGTAGTTTATGATCAAAGCAAAAAAGTTGATCCAAAGGGATGGAATATGAACAAAAAAGTTGAATTTGATGTTAAAATAGAAGATACTTTAAGATTTTATGATTTTGCATTAAATATCCGCAACACTACCGACTATCCTAATTGTAATGTTTTCTTTTTCATTAAAACAATATATCCTGATGGGTCAATAACCAAATCTGACACCGTTGAATGTTATTTATCTTATATGGATGGTTCATGGACAGGTAAAGGAAGTGGGAAAATTAAGGATAATAGGTTTTGGTTTACGCAAAAAGTTGTTTTCCCTCAAAAGGGAGTATATAGATTTGAAATCCAACAAGCCACAAGAGATACCAATTTAGTTGGAATTTCTGATATTGGATTACATATAGAATACCATAAAGACAGAAAATAATGGCTCAAAATAAATCTTCGAATAAAAACAAAAAGAATAATCCCAATTTCTCATCTTATATAAAATGGATGTGGAAGTTATTTGCTGGACTTCTAATTTTTATTGTTATATTCTTTTTTGGACTTTCTATGGGATGGCTTGGATTTATGCCTTCTTTTGAAGAGTTAGAAAATCCTAATTCGAACTTAGCCTCAGAAGTTTATTCTGAAGATGGAGAAATATTGGGATATATTGGCATTCAAAACCGATCAAATGTACAATACTCAGAACTCCCTCAGCACCTTATAGACGCTCTAATAGCAACAGAAGATGTTAGGTTTTACAAGCATTCAGGAGTTGATTTTAAGAGCCTTTTTAGAGTTTTAGGTAAAACAATTCTATCCGGAGACAAAGGCTCTGGAGGAGGCAGTACATTAAGCCAACAGTTGGCAAAGAACCTATTCCCTCGAGAAAAAGAATTAAAGATTGGGCTTATATATTCAAAGCTCAAGGAATGGGTTGTAGCTATTAAACTTGAGCGAAACTACACAAAGAATGAAATACTAACAATGTATCTCAACACTGTTGACTTTGGTTCAAATGCATTTGGAATTAAAA
>JALNVJ010000052.1 GCA_023227645.1 Bacteroidales bacterium
CATCCCATAGCAACTTGCTGAATCCAAGAGCCTGTGAGTGAAATACATTGTCCAAAGAAATATAATCTAAAATTCCTACAAGATAATGATTCGAAGATATTTAGTTTAAGTTTACTCATTTATTTCTTTGGTTAATTTATCCTTAAATAATCTTTTCAGCTTTTTTATTTGCACAAACGTCCATAATGTTATATCTTTGTCTTATCAAAATTAAATTAAAGAATGAATAAACTTTTCCACCTTTTATTAGTGATTTGTATATCCTTATTTTTTTGCAAATATACAAATGCTCAGGATTATTATCATAATTTTACAAAGCCTATTATAACTCAAAAGGGACAATTTGTTTATAATGAGCTTCCTCCAATCAAAACAGAAGCTGGAGTATTGTATTTTCTTGACCGTAATCTTGGTTCTGTAACAATTGATATGGAAAGCTCTGATGCTTGGGGCGACTTATACCAATGGGGACGAGAAACTGATGGTCATGAAAAAAGATTTTCCGACACCACTCTTCTATGCTCAAATTCACAAAAAGTAAACCACAAACTTTTTATTGTGGATCAGAAAAGATCAAATGATTGGTTACTTAATTATGAGGATAATCTTTGGCAGGGCTATCAAGGGGATAATAACCCATGTCCTTGTGGCTATCGTTTACCTACTCAAAAAGAATGGAGGGCTGTACTTAATCTTGGCTACGAAGTGAAATCAACTTCTATGGGTTATTATTATCTATCTGTGGCAGGAGGACAATTAATTCTTCCATGTGCTGGACTACGAAGTGCTTATACTGGACATTTTATGCATATTGGTACTCGTGGCTATTATTGGGCAAGTGATACTATATCTAAAGGAACTTCCGGTTGTATTGATTTTAGCAAGCAAGAACTTACAACCAATGTCAGCATTTTTGGATTTAGAGGTTTTGGTAGAAGTGTTCGTTGCGTAAGGAGTGAATAATACTTCGTTATAATAAAACATAAGGCTTCTTAGCTTTTGTTTGAAAATGGAATAACTAATTAACAATAAAATTAACTCAAAATAATATGATTATATTTTCAGCTAAAGATGTTTCCAAAAACTATACCAACCATAAGGCTTTAGACAAGGTATCTATTGAGGTAGAACAAGGAAGTATTTTTGGACTTCTAGGACCTAATGGTGCAGGGAAAACAACCCTTATAAGAATTATTAATCAAATAACAGCTCCTGATGAGGGAGAGATATTCTTTATGGGAGAGAAACTAAAAGCAGAGCATGTTCACTCAATTGGTTATCTACCCGAAGAAAGAGGATTATATAAGAAAATGAAGGTTGGAGAACAAGCAATTTATTTGGCAGAACTTAAGGGAATTAAAAAGGCTGATGCAAAGAAACGTTTGGAGTTTTGGTTTGAAAAATTTGATATTATTAATTGGTGGGATCGTAAGGTGGAAGAACTTTCCAAAGGTATGCAGCAAAAGGTTCAGTTTATCACAACAATTCTACACGAACCAAAGCTTCTAATCTTCGATGAACCTTTTAGTGGTTTTGACCCAATTAATGCTAACCTCCTTAAGCAAGAAATCCTTGAACTTAAGAATAAAGGTGCCACAATAATTTTCTCCACTCATAATATGGAATCAGTTGAAGAAATTTGCGATTCAATAGCACTAATAAATAAATCGAAGAAAATACTTGATGGAAAGGTTGTTGATATTAAACAAAGGTTTAAGAAGAACCAATACGAAATAGTTATTCCTAATGAAAAAGACATTAAGAACTTTCTTACCGAGGGAGTAAAACTTATAAACTCTATAAACAACACTCACTTTCAAGTTTCAACCCTAGAGATTGAACAAGGAAAAAATGCAGAACTATTAAGTAATATTCTATTAAACACTGACCTTATTTCATATAAGGAAATACTTCCATCAATGAATGAAATTTTTATAGAAAAAGTAAGTAATGAATAAGATAAGCATAATAATTAGACGCGAATACCTTACAAGAGTTAAGAAAAAATCTTTCCTAGTAATGACCATTTTAGGACCAATCCTTATTGCTTCTTTATGGATAATACCGTTCTTCCTTGCAATGAACTCTGAAACAAAAAGCAATATTTTTGTTGTTGACGAAACGATTATTGAAAAAGATGGAATAAAATCTTCCTTATATCATGAGAAATTTAAAAACACTAAGGAACTTAACTTTGAATATGGATATGATATTTCTAAGGCTCAAGAACTCCTACAAGAGGGAAAGTATGATGCAGTTTTGGAAATTGTCAAAACCAATGATATGCCTCCAATTAAAGGGTTTATGTTTTATAATGAAAATGAACCGTCTCTTTCGGCACAAGAATCAATCCGTTCTCAGTTAACTAATATCCTTAAAGATCATGTTCTAATGTATGATTATGGGATGAATGAAAAAGATTTACAATGGTTTAATAACCCTAAGATAGGCTTTTATTCAAAAGATATTCGTTCTGGAAAAGATTCTTACAAGGAAGTAAAGACTATTCTAGGCACATTGTCTGGTTTTTTAATCTATATGTTTATCTTTCTTTTTGGAGCACAGGTTATGAAATCGGTTTCAGAAGAAAAAACAAGTAGGATAGTTGAAGTTTTAGTTTCTTCTGTTAAACCTATACAATTGCTTATGGGTAAAATTATTTCTATTGCCTTAGTAGGGTTGACTCAATTCTTACTTTGGGTTGTTCTTTCTTTTGTCCTTATTATTGGACTTCAAAGTCTCTACCCTCAAACTTTTACTGAAGCTCAAAAAGAAAATATAACTATCAATGAAAGAATTGTAAGTGTTGACAAAATTGAAGCAGCATCGTCTTCCTCTGGTGAGATTAATCAAATTGTACAAGGCCTTTTCTCTATTGATTATGTATTAGTTATTTCAATGTTTTTATTTTATTTTATGGCAGGGTATTTCCTATATGCTTCACTATTTGGTGCTGTTGGAGCATTGATGGATGTTGATACCGATGCCCAGCAATTTACTCTACCAATAACAATCCCTCTTATTATTGCTATAATTTGCTTACCAATTGTACTCAATAACCCTTCAGGTACTATTGCTTTTTGGCTGTCTATAATCCCTTTAACCGCCCCTATCATTATGATGATTAGAATTCCTTTTGGAGTTCCAGTTTGGGAAATTGCATTGTCAATGAGTTTGATTATTGTTTTTATAGGTTTCTGTATGTGGTTGGCAGCAAAAATTTATAGAACAGGAATTCTAATGTATGGAAAGAATATAACCTATAAAGAAATTTGGAAATGGTTTAAATATAAAAATTAGTTATTCAGTTTACTATATATTATTCAATTATTTTTAACCTAAAACAATTATGAAATGAAAAAGAAAATTACTTATAATTTAGTCATTATTTTAGCTTTAGGGATTGGTTTTTCTTCGTGCGTGGATGAAAAAGATTTCGACTTTGACCGAATGGCGCAAACCACAATAAATCCAAATATTCATTTAAACAATCTGCTTTCAACCGAAATCACTATGAGTGACTTTTTCGATTTAGACAGTATTGCAGATAGTATAAATGGATTGGAATTAGTTACAGTTACTCATCCTGATGGGGATTATTTAAATTTTGTTTTTAACGTTGACACAATCTTCAAATTAGATATTCCTAAATTAGATAAAATTAATGGAGTGAATTTTGATCTCCCAGCAATCGCAATTGATGATGTAGTTGGAAGCTTTTACGGAGAGTTTAACTATCCTGATGTTTCTGAGCCTATGGAGACAATATCAGTTGATATCCCAAAACTTGACCAAACACAGATTATTGACAGTATTTTCTTAAAAAAAGGATCAATTTATATTGCTCTTACCTCTAATATCGATCATAATTCTTCTATTAATCTTAAATGTAATGGGCTTAAAAACAGAGTTACAAATGAAGTATTCAACGAAAATTTAAGATTATCTAATACCAATCAAAATGGTTTCAGGAGTTTCAATTATGAAATTGATTTATCTAAATATTCTCTTAATATTGGTTCAGATTCTAAATTAAATTTTGAATACAGATTGGCTATGGTTGTGAATGGACCAATTAAACCTAATTATGATGTTAATATTAGTCTTGAATTTTCTGATTTAGAATTAAGTTGTGTTTATGGAAAACTTGGCAACTATAATTCTATTTTCTCAGATATTTTTAAAATTGATATTTTTAACGACTCTACTTTTGCTCAAATCTTTGAAACAGGTAAGTTTTCATTAGAAAATATGTATTTAGATTTTAATGCAGAAACTAATACAGGAATACCTGCTTTATTAAATCTATCAACTGTTAAGGCATATAATGAAACAAATAACACATACGCTGATATTATTACTAATAGTCAAGATAAGACAATAATTATTAATCCTGCAAGTGAACCAAATCAAATTGGAATTTCAAACAAGACAATTAATTTAAACACATCAGTTCTTAATATTATTCCTTCCAAAATAGAATACTCAGGAAGCATTATTCTAAACCCAAACAATGTTAGTGGATTTGAACCTGTTGATCCTTGGATAAAAATAAAGTCGAAACTTTATATTCCTTTAAAAGCTCAAATAAATGACCTTGATTACGAAGTAGAATTAGATAGAATTGATATGGATGAGTCTTCGGACTATATTAATTCTGCTTCATTAATATTAAAGCTTACAAACTTTTTTCCTTTCTCAATTAATGCATATCTATATTGCATAGATGAAAATGGAAATGAAACAGGGCAAATTTTAGATGTAGGTGATGCAAATAATAGTATTATTTCTGGTGCAAATATTGATGCAAATGGAAATATTATAAGCCCTTCAATAAAAACAACTAACATTATTATTACAGCAGATAATTTCGCCCTAATTAAAAATGCAAATAAAATGAAGTTGAAATTAATTTTGAACACATCTTCAAGTGGTTCAACAAAACCATTTATTAAATTGAATAGAGACTCTAAAGTTTCTGTGAGCTTAGGTATTGATATTAAAGCCAATATCACATTATAATTAACTTTAATAGATAAATAAGATGGAAAAAAATATTAAACATTGGTTTTTAGGAGTAATATTGAGTCTAATTTCATTATCTTCAATAGCTCAAACTCCTATTCTTGAAGTTTACCAACCAGATAGCATATCAAACACATCTGCAATTTTAATAGGAAAAGTAAAAAGAGCTTCTAATGGTTCATTATTACTTTCAAGAGGATTTGCATTAAAGACAGCAAATGCTGAAACATATAATTATAATACAATAACCTCTTTTGATAGTATTATTAGTTTTAATGCGATAGACTTAGAAATTAATACGAGATATCAAGTTGCTGTTATCGCGTTGACTATAGATAGTTTTTATATAAGTGACACTATTGGGTTTAATACTCTAAATCCAACAATTATACCCCAAATTCTAAGTTCAGAAACAACAAACATTACAAATACAGGTGCCATATTAAATGGGAACTTGATTAATTATGGCAACCCAATAATAAATGCAAAAGGATTTCTATTCTCAACCATGTCAAATTTTGATTATTCTAATGCCCAAGAGATAATCCCAATTTCTGGAGTAGATATTGGTGATTTTTCATATCAGAAAACAGGACTAACTACTGGCACAAATTATTATTATCGTACTTATGCTACAAATTCAGATACAGTTATATTAGGAGATATTATTTCTTTTATGACAACTAGTTCAAGTTTTGTTGCTCCTCAATTATCAACTTTCACTCCAACCATTATTGATGAAAATACTGCATCCTTTTTTGGAGCAATTCTTATGGTTGGATCTGAAACAATTACAGGCATTGGATTTGATTGGAGGAAAATAACTGAAACCACTTTTACTTCAAATATAATTAGCCCAATAACTGATACTTTTAATTTAACCTTAACTAATTTAGACCCTGCCACAACATATATTGTTAGAGCATTTGCAATTACTGCTTCAGGAAAAACTTTTGGAGAAACAAAAAACTTTATTACCCCAAATATTTCTGATATTTATGAAACTCTTAATCCAACGAACATTAGTTCAAACTCAGCAACACTTAATGGGTACCTTGCTAATATCTCAACTCCAATTCAATCCTTTGGTTTCGCACTAAAAGAAGGTGATGGAAACTATACATTATATGATATTAGTCCAAACTATAATCCTCCATGTTCATTATCACATAATATAACTAATATTACACCATACCAAGATTATACTTATAAAGTTTACGCATTAGGGTTTAGTGATATATATTATGGAGATGAAATTACCTTTAGTACAAATTCAATTCCTGCAATTGTTAAAACAAATCCTGCAACTAATTTAACTTATAATACTGCTCAACTAAATGGAAGATTATCCAATGCCGGAACACCAATCATTATAGAAAAAGGCTTTATTTACTCTAATCAATCCATTTTAGAATTTTCAAACTCAACCAAAATTATTATTGATGGAACCAATATTGAACCATATTCCTATAGTTTAACTGGAATAAATCAAAATACAATATTCTATTATAGGAGCTATTCTATTTCACCTATTGACACAAGCTACGGAGCAATTATTAGTTTCAAAACATTAGTTCAAGGTATAACTCCTCCAACACTAACAACCCTTGATGCAACAAATATTACATATAACTCCGCTATATTAAATGGAATAGAAAATGGAGGTAATGAAAATATTATTACAAGAGGATTCCAATACAAGGCAGAAAATGATATTAATTACACTAGTATTAATATTGATGAAGGAAACACAATTCAAACATCATTAACTAATTTATTACCAAATACAAGATACGCATTTAGGGTTTTTGCATCAACTGACCTTACAACTTATTATGGAAATGAGTTAGAGTTTTCAACCCCAGAGACTCCAATGATAATTACTACCAATCAACCATCTTCAATTACAATAAACTCTGCTACATTAAATGGAAATATATATGATGGAAATGAAATTGTTTTATTTAGAGGAATTGAATGGAAATTAACCTCAGATACAGTTTATCATAGAGAATTTATCCTTGATGCTGAAGCTGGAGATATTAGTTTGGATATTGAAAACTTAAGCCCTTTTACAGAATACACATATAAAATATTTGCAAGAACAGAAGCACAATTTTTATATGGAGAAAATATTAGTTTCTTAACAACTGAAATAATCAATCCTATTGTTAGTAATATAATTATCGACAATATAGATACAAATTCTGCTCATTTATATGGAACAATCACAATGGGCAATACTCCAATTATTAAAACATGGTTTCTTATTTCAAAATGGGGTCAAGATGAATTTGTATCTCACACATTAACAAATAATTTATTGGATATTATAATTGATACCTTAGAAGAAGGAACAACATATTATGTTGCTCTTTATGCATTAACCTCATATGGAATAATTAAAAATGAAACAACTTCATTCGTTACTCTTGGAACACATAATATTGGATTAAATAATATAGAAAATCAAGATTCATTTATTTCAATCTATCCAAACCCTGCAAATGATATTATCAATATTAAGATTAACAATCTAAATACCAAGGGGAATACATTTATTATTATTTCCGACATTAAAGGTAGAATTATGAATAAAAAACAAATCTATACAAGTTCTATAACCTACGATATTAGTGAATTTTCAAAAGGAATTTATACAATTTCTTATATTTCAAATGATGGAAAGCATACAAGAAAACTTATAGTTAAATAAATCAAATAAATATATTAAGATGAAAAATAAATATATCTATATCATAAGTGCAATGTGTATACTATTTGCTGTTAAAGGTGTGAAAGCACAATACAACGACATTAGTTATTTTATGAGAAATATTCCTTCTTCCTTTAAAATGAATCCAGCCAACACTCCTATTGCCAAATTCTATATAAATATGCCAATGGCTGGAGTAAACTTTGAATTTGCAACCTCAGGATTCTCATATAATGACATTATTACAAGGAGAGCCGATGATTCACTTCAAGTTGATTTAGATAAATTCTATAACAAACTAACAGATAAAAACTATGTGAAATTTGGAAGTAATATAGAATTGTTTGGGTTCGGTTTTCAAGCAGGAAAGAAAGGCTATTTTTCTCTCGGATTAGATTTAAATATTGATGGAAATGTAAATTTCTCAAAAGGAATTTTTGGCTTTATTCTAAATGGAACTGAATCTGAAAATAAAAAAACCGATTTCATAAATAATAAATTGATTTCCCTAAATGCATTTATTGCTCCCTCTATTTCATATTCGAGATTAATTAATGATAAGTTAACAGTTGGGGCAAGAGTTAAATTACCAATGGGTATTGCAAATATAACAACTGACAAATCAGAATTAACTATAGATTTTAATGATGATAAAATAACAGCAACAAGTAATTTTTTAATAAGAACCTCCAATATTATTGGTTCAATTGATTTCAGAGGACTTGAAAACTCATCTGATATTGAATTTAACACATCTGAAAAAGCAAGCGAAATCATAAATCTAGCAAAGAAAAACTTAGGGCTTGCGTTTGATTTGGGCGGGTCTTATAAACTAAACAATACAATGTTAGTAAGTTTAAGCATTCAAGACCTTGGATATATTAATTGGGGAGCAAATACTACTCAACTACAATCAAAGAACCCAAATGCCTCATACACATTCAATGGATTAGGTTCAATTGATTTTAATGATGAAAACAATACAATAGGAGATCAATTTGAAGAAATTTTAGATAGCGTAATAACTAGTTTCGACCTTGAAGCAGTTGAAGGGAAAACATATACACAAATGCTCCCTGCCAAATTATACGCTGGTTTTACATGGAATTTTGCAAAAACTCAATATCTTAACGCACTTTATAAAGGCGCATTTGGGAATAACTACTCCGATCATTATATATCAATCTACTATACAACACAATTAGAAAGATACCTAAACTTTTCTATAGGAAATACCTTTGCTTTTGAAAATCACTTCAACTCCATTACAGCCCTTAATCCAAGCATTGCTCTAAATCTAAATCTATATATGATTAATATCTATTTCGGCGGGTCATTACGTTCTTCATATA
>JALNVJ010000053.1 GCA_023227645.1 Bacteroidales bacterium
AAATTCAACAAAGTTCAGATGCCACTTATAGGGTTTATGATTGGGACAGAAAAGATGACCAAGGTAATCCTCGCCAGCTTCATATTCAAGAGGCAATTGAGGCATTAGACTTTAAATCTGTTGGACAGAATGCTAAAAGCGCTTATGATTACGTTTTAAATAAGACCTCTGAGCTAGTTACAACTCCATATTTCACAACAAATGTTCTTCATCTTACAGAAACAATTGAAAAAGATTATTCGGCATTAGATAGTTTTGTGGTTTATTTATGTGTTGAAGGAGGGGGAATAATTCATACCTTAGGACATCAAATTCCTATTATTATGGGAGAAGTGGTTTTAATTCCTGCAATTGCAGAAAACACAATTATTGAACCAATAGGACTTGTTAGCATTTTAGAGACCTATATTTTATAGTACGGTAAAAGATAAAATGAAAAGTATTAGTAAAAGATAAAAAAAATATGGCATTAATAAAATCAGTTAAAGGAAAGAAACCAATTTTTGGCAAAGATTGTTTTATGGCAGAAAACTCAACAATTATTGGAGATGTTGTGGCAGGAGACAACTGTTCATTTTGGTTTAATAGTGTGGTTAGAGGAGATGTTCATTCAATAAAGATGGGCAATTATGTTAATGTTCAAGATGGAGCTTGTATTCATTGCACCTATTTAACCCACCCAACAACAATTGGCAACTATGTTTCTATTGCTCACAATGCTATTGTTCATGGTTGCACCATTAAGGATAATATTTTAATTGGAATGGGAGCTATTGTTATGGATGGCTGTATTATTGAATCTAATTCTATTATTGCAGCAGGTGCTATTCTTTTGGAAAACACTCATGTTGAAAGTGGTTCAATTTATGCAGGAATTCCAGCAAAGAAAGTTAAGGATATTGATCCAGAACGTTTAGAAGGAACAGTTAAACGCATAGCAGGTTCGTATCCAACTTATGCTTCTTGGATAGATAACGACTAAATTTTCATAAATCTTGATATAAAATTATTAAATCTTCGTTTCAAAGTGCAAATGATGCACATCTTTCATACCAAATGATGCACATCTTTCGGGGTGAAAGATGTGCATCATTTTATTTTTGGAAATTGAAGGATTAACTTTTGGATAAAACCTCAAAGGACTTAATCCTATGAATTTTATAATGCAAATATACAAAATATTTTTATAATATACAATACTAGCAATTTTAAAATAAATATTAGAAACTTAGACTTAATCCCATACTTGGCATTATTGGCAACTGATCGACCCTTTCCCCTGTTATTCTGTCTTGATAAAATAGATTATTTCTATTATATGCATTAGTTACACTTAAATTTAGCTCAAGAATTGAGGACTTAAAGACTTCAAATCGTTTTTTGATAGAAATATCTAATCGATGATATTCTGGTAATCTTTGAGAATTATAATCACCAAGTAGCATCTGGAGTGTTCCATTGGAATAAATATAATCGTAATCAATTCCTGATTGGAAGTCTAACATTTCTTGTCCTCCTTTGTTGGGAGTATAAGCAAATCCACTGCCATAATTCCATCTTAAACTTATTTCCCATGATCGAGCTAACCCAACTTGATAGGAAATTAATACATTTACATTATGTCTTCTGTCGTAATGTGGTGCATATTGAACCAGCTCGTCATCTCTAACTACTTTTCCAAGTGAGTAAACTGTCCAAACATATAATCTATCGTCGTCATATTTCAAACTAAGGTCTATTCCATAAGCCTTACCATTTTCTATAGCATATTCTTTTTTAAGATAGTCCGGACTATCAATATGTTCTTCATCATCGTTGAAATATTTGTTTCGGTTGAGGGAGATTAGTCCATCCATTGATTTATAATAACCTTCAAGATTAAGGGTTATATGTTTAGTTAAATCAAATTCTGCTCCAAGTATAAAATGTTTTGAAGTTTGAAGGTATGAGTCAATTTCTTGCCCCTTATATGTACTTACAATATTCATACTTTCGGGAGATATGGTTTCATAGCCTGTGAATAGGTTTACTATATCAATATCGGGCTTAGTGTCAATAAATATTTGAGAATAAAGTCCTGTTGCTGCTTTTAAACGAATTTTATCTGTTAGATTATATTTTAATGCAAGTCTTGGCTCTGGAGATGCTTTGCTCATTGAAGCGTAATAGCTAAGTCGGAAACTTGGTTCATAGAGAAACTTACCCCATACTCCTTTAAATAATCCATAGACTCCTAATTCGGTTGAATAATTGATACTTTCGGTGGATGAGGGTCTGTTATCTGTGAATTGAGTTATATTTGTGCTAGTTGTGTTGCCTATCATTTCTATTCCATAAATCAATTTATTATCCACATAGAAATTAGTTGCCGATAAGCCTACATTAAACCCTCCAATATTACTTGACTTTGAATTTCCTGTTGTAGTTTCTTTCATATTTACAGTATAATCTGAATATGCAAATATCCCTTCAACTAATGCTGAAGTATTACCAGGAAGAAGAAGAAAGTTAGCTCCCACTCCTCTATTTACCCAATCGAAATTAGCAATAGATTTATAGTCTGTTACCTTGTCGGTATAGTTAAATCCAAACAAACTAACCTTTGAACCATTGTCTCCACTAAGAGTCAGCTTACCGTAAAGGTCTAAGAAATCATAGGGAAGTGTTCCGTCGATATATGAATATAGTTTTTTTGAGGTATAAGATAGGTAAGAGTTTTTGGCGGTAAGTAGATATGTTAGAGTTAAGCCTGAGGAAGAATCTTGTTTGATTATTGGTCCTTCAAGTAAAAGATTGGCTCCAAAAGTGCTTGCTCCTATTTTCCCTTTTGTAGCCTTCTTGTTTCCATCTCTTATAGAAATATCCATAACAGAAGAAAGAATTCCTCCATATTTTGCTCCAAAGCCTCCTGTAAATATATCTGCATTACGTATTACATCGGTTTCAAAAACAGAAAATAAACCAATTGAATGGAAAGGATTATAAATTACCATTCCATCTAATAAAACCTTATTTTGTATTGCAGAACCTCCTCTTATGTAGAGTTGTCCTCCTTGGTCTCCTGTGAAAATTACGCCAGGAAGAACTTGCATATATTGTGCTAAATCGGATGTTCCTCCAATAGATGGCATTTGTGTAATATCTTTTGCAGTAATTTTCTCAATAGAAACTTGGCTTTCTGTTCTCGCAGCTAATCTTTCTGCACTAATCTCAACTGCATTAAGAAGTTTTGAGCTTGGCTCTAATTCAATTTTAAGAGTGGTTATTTCATTGGTCATTACCTTTATTGGCAATAGCTTTTCTTCATATCCCATAAAAGTAACTCTTATTGTATAATCTCCTTGTGGAACTTTGGAGATAACGAAATATCCATTATTATCGGTGCTACTTCCGTAGGTTGTATTTAGGATTAGTACATTGGAAAAAATTATTGTTTCTCCTGTTGCTTTATCGTAAACAAAGCCTCTAACCGATCCAGTTTGAGCTATTGTGATTGTTGTAATTGTTATAAAAACAAAAAAGAGAACTATTAGTTTTTTCATTTAATAAAAAATGTATTAATGTGTAATTTTAAAAATTAACTCCTTTAATAAATCACCATTACTTTGATTTGGAGCAACATTCAGACCTTTTGATTTCAAATCATATTCTCTGATTAAGGATATAATTTGAAAGAGCTTTTCTATACTATATATTCTTACTGCACTAATGTATTCATTAGCAAAATACTGACTGATTCCAATTGCTTGTGCAATATTTTGAGGTGTTTTTTCGCCAACCTGAGCTGCAATTAATATTTTTGTAAAATAAGAAAATAATGAAGGTAGTATTAATTGAATTGGATTTTCTTTTGGATTGGCATCGAAATAATTTATAATCTTATTCGCTGTTAGAATATCTCTCACCGACAAGGCCTTTTGGAGTTCAAACACATTGAAATCTTTAGAAATTCCAATATGTTCTTGTATTTTATCAATGGTTATTTCCTCACCCTCTTTAATATTTAGTTTGAGCTTGGAAAGTTCATTAGCTATATTGCCTAAATTATTACCGAGATAATCAGCAATAATTTGAGATACTGGAGTTTTAATACTTAGCCCTATTGTTTTTGCGTAGTTTACAGTCCATTGAGGAACTGCATTATCATATAGCTTCTTACTCTCAAAAACAACCCCTATCTTATCTACCTTCTTTTTAAACGCAGCTTCAATCTTCTTATATTTATAACAGATAACTATTATGGAGCTTGGAACAGGACAATTGAAATAGGTGTCGAATTTTGACCAATCTTTCTTATCCATATCTTGCGCCTCACGAACCAAAACAAGACGTCTTTCGGCCATTATAGGATATTGCTTTGCTGAAGCAAGTATATTATCTACACTAATATCTCCTCCATAATAGAGGGTTTGGTTAAAATCTTTTTCTGATTCATCCAATAATGTATGTTCAAAAGC
This sequence comes from Bacteroidales bacterium, assembly GCA_023227645.1. Classification (GTDB taxonomy): domain Bacteria; phylum Bacteroidota; class Bacteroidia; order Bacteroidales; family P3; genus UBA10566. The sequence continues at coordinate 4,458 of JALNVJ010000053.1, forward strand.
ATCGGCTAGCTCATCAATATAATAGCTTTCATCTCCAGTAATTATATAGATTGGGGACAAAACATTATTCTTTATATCTGAAAGTATTTCTTCGTATTTCTTTGCCATAATTTAATGCGAAATTAAATAAAATAATAGACAAAAAAAAGTCCTACCAAGAGATAGGACTTTTTTTATATAATTTTAATATTTCACTACAAACTCTTTTCACCAATTTGATCCATTGCACAACGGAATCCTATCCAATCGGTACTCTTTGTTTGATCTAAGAATCTTCTTTGTCCAGGGCTTAAATAATATGCTCTGTCTTTCCAAGAACCACCCTTAACAACTCTAACTTTATCATCAATTAATGAAGTAACGTTATATTCGTACATTTCATTAGATTCTTTTTTAGCTACTTGACCTTCTTCATCATCATAAACTATCATATCTTCTTCAGCTTGTCCTTCTTCTTTCTTCCATTGTTCAGTTAGTTGAGAACGAAGGTCTCCATCAAGATAGTTGATATTATCTGCTTGTTTGTAGTTTGAACGATTTATGTTTTCGGCAACAGTTACTTCTCTATAGCTAAGCCTACCTAATGAATCTTTTTCTGAAATCATTCCATCAGCATCTAAAACTTTAGTTACATAAACATTACCACGGAAAGGGTTAATATCTTCTGCATCTTGACCTGTAGAAGGACGATAAACATCTAAAGTCCATTCTGCAACGTTTCCTGCCATATTATATAAACCATAATCGTTAGGGAAGTAGAAAGCAACAGGTGCTGTATAATCCCAATGGTCATTTAAAGCTCCAGCTGTTCCCATTGCATCTCCGCGTGAACGTTTGAAGTTAGCTAACATTTCACCGTAGTATTTCTTATCATCAGTTCTTACTTGGTAGCCATTCCATGGATATATTCTTCTTTCAATAATTCTTTCATCATAACTATTGCCAATAAGAGCATAAGCTGCGAATTCCCATTCTGCCTCAGTAGGTAGACGAAAACGAGGAAGTAAAATTCCATCTTCCAATCTAACCTTCCTAACTCCAGCTGAGTTTGGATCTAAGTCTTCCATTTCATTAAGAACAATACCTTCATAAAGTCCAGCATAGTAAGCATCAGTATTGAAAGTATTATCCCCTGTTGCATCTGGGTCAACTTCTAAGTATTGTGCATCAATTAATATTCTTTCATTAACTCTGTCAGTCCTCCAATTACAATATTCAACTGCTTGAAGCCAAGAAACCCCAACAACTGGAAAATCAGCATAGTTTGGATGACGGAAGTAATTTTCAACCATTGCTTCGTTTAATGCAAGCTTAGCCCTCCAAACTAAAGTATCAGGCAAAGCCTTACTACAATATTCAGGATAATCATTACCATAAGCCCTATTTAACCAATATAAATATTCTCTATAATCATGATTAGATATTTCACACTCATCCATATAAAATGAAGAAACATTAGCTCTGCGAGGTTGATTATTCCACTCGTGACGAACGTTATCAGTTGTTTGACCCATAACAAAAGTCCCTCCTTCAACAAACATCATTCCATTTGGGTCTAAATAAGCACCAGACTTTGCTGATTCATAGCCCCCCCAATTACTATCATCATAATTCCAACCCGTAGTTGAAGAAACATTTGGTCCCTTACAGCCCACTAATAGAACAATTAGTGATAGGCTTAATAAAATCTTTTTGAATGCATTAACTTTCATACAAAATATATTTTTCATTTTTATTCTTTACTTATATACTATCTTTTATAAGATTTTGTTTCATTTTTCTTAGAAAGAAGGACAATCTATTGATTTTATCCTCTTCCGTTTCTCAGGACAATTAAATTGCAATCCTAATGATATTTCGTGAGCACCCCCTGAAACATTAGACAGAGAAGACACTGTTAAGTCATAACTATATCCAACCTTAAACATTCCTTGTTGAACTCCAACCATAAAAATAAAAGCATCAGCATTTTTAAATGTTAGAGCTTGGCGGAACCATGCACCAACAATAAAAGGAGACCAATCCAAATATACACCATAGTTCAAATCTTGGAATCCTCCTTGGTTGTGATAAATTACATTTGGAGAAATAATAGGAGCTCCAAAGAAAGCATTGGTCCTACGTTTATCTCTGCTTATGTTTAGTTTCATTCCCCCGTGAACTGTTGTTTTAAAAGGAAGTCTATTATATGAAATAAAACCATCATCTGGTTGGGTTAAATGTGCAAATGCAACTCCTCCATACCAATTATCGCCATAAACTACTGTTCCAGCAGAAAAATCGGCATATGTATGTGTAAGATCTCCTGGAATTTGAGCCTGTGTTCCATAAATAAATCCATAACGAGGATCAATCATATCTCCGAAAGTAAGTCCTGAAAAATCTAAACTCCTATTTGCAACTGTTGCTTGAAGAGCCAAATTAAGATTAATCTTACTAGTAAGCTTTAAACGAAGTGAATACATCATTGAAAGAGAAACATTATTAAATGTCTGCCCTTGTTGGTCTCCAAGTAATATAAAACCAATACCTCCACTTAAGAAATCAACATATTGGTCATAAGTTATGGTTTGGGTAGTAAAAGCACCCAAACTCGGCCATTGATTTCTATATGTCATATTCACCCTAGGACAAATACTTGCTCCAGCTAAAGCAGGGTTAATATAAAGAGGGTTAGCATAAAACTGCGAAAAATGAGGGTCTTGAGCATTAACCTCACTCACTAAAGCCACAAAAGCTAAAATTACTAACAGTATGGTTTTTTTCATTATCAGTTTGTTTATTTCTATTCACCAAAATGGTATTATTCAATTGGCAATATTACAAAAAAAATCACAAACAATTAATATGTTGTTTAGTAAAAATTTATTCATACTGCTATAATATTATGATTACCAACCAAAAGACTATATTTATATGATTGTTTTTTTTCTTTGTTTTATTAGTTTTATACAAAAAATATGAGAATTAGGTTACAAAAAATATGAGAATTGCATATTTAAACTAGACTTTTGTCATAATAACTACAATATTTTCTATTTTTTTTTGTTTATACTGTTGTCAAGATAGCATTTTAGAATTCAAATCATGTTATGAAAGAGAAAAATATTTTCAGACTACTAATCCTAAGCATATTAATTAGTAGTAATTTATTTGCCCAGTCAATCAATTACCCTGACTCTTCTGTTTTAGCTCATGGAGATTGGTATAAATTCTCAATATCCTCATCTGGGTTATATAAACTAACCTATAATGATTTTATTAGCTTGGGTGTTCCCCCAGAAAAAATAAAAGCTTCTAATATCTCTATTTATGGAAATGGAGGAAGAGCAATATCTTCCGATAACTCCCAATGTAATTTCACCGATTTAAAAGAAAACTCAATTTATGTTTCTGACCCAAATAATAATTTTTCTCAGGGTGGTTATGTGATTTTTTATGGAGAAGGAGGAACAGAGTGGGAATATGATAGAATAAATAGAACCTGGGGATTTAACCTCCATCCCTATTCAGACCAATATTCTTATTTTGTTACATTTAGTGATTCTATTGGAGAAAAGAAAAGGATTAATACAATATCTAATCAATCACTTAATTCCGACACATTAACAAATTCAAACAGAGATTTCTTCCTTTCCAAACAAGAATTAGTGAATATAATGCATACAGGAAGACTATGGGTTGGCAAACAGTATTCGTTAAATAAAACAGAAGAATATCCTTTAGATTTAAGAAATGCTTTAGTTGATCAAAATAATAATCTATTGAAACCAGCGATTATAGAATATAAATTTGTAGCTCAAAGCCCCATCAATACATCTTTCGTATTTAACTATAACAATACCGATATTGACACAATCATTTTCCCAGGAAATACATCAACAAGTAGCGGAGATATAGTTAATGACAAGATATTAAAAAAAACAATAACCAGCGTTAAGACAACAAATAAAACTTCCATAACTTTTAGTGGTGGGCCAACATCAAAAGGTTGGTTAGATTATATTTTAGTTAGTTATGATAAAAAACTACAATACAATTATCCTTCTGTTTTAAAATATTATACCACAGAGTTTTTGGGACTCAACTTAAATGTTGAAAATATAATTTCAAACGTAACAAATGAAAATGTTTTAGTTTGGGATGTCAGTAATTGGACAAACCCAACTCAGATCACAGGAACATATAATTCAACAGATAAGACTTATTCAGTTAAATTAAATTCTGATTCAATAAAGAATATTGTTGTTTTCCATACCAATTCCAATTTCAATACCATAAAGCCGATTGGAAAGATAGAAAATCAAAACCTACATTCAACCCAAGCAGTTGATTATGTAATTATTACTAATCCTCTTTTTATTGAACAAGCTAATCGCTTGGCCGAACTACACCAAGAACATAATAATATAACTACAAAAGTTGTAACTACTGAAGAGATTTATAATGAATTCTCGTCAGGAACACCCGACTACTTAGCCTATAAGGAGTTTTTAAGAATGTTATATAATAAATATTTACCTGAGGGAAAGAATCCTCAAAATGTACTTTTGTTTGGAGATGGAACATTTGATAATAAAAACATTTTAAAATATAATAATAACTTTATTCTAACGCATCAATCAGACAA
>JALNVJ010000054.1 GCA_023227645.1 Bacteroidales bacterium
TGCCTAATTGATTCGTCTTTAGGCGGGAATACTGATGAATTATTTAATATTATTTCCGATAAATGGTCTGAAAATATGGAAAATCCAGACTATAATAAAAGTGATTTAACTAAAAATGTAGTTGATATGATACTTGAAATGGAGATAAAGAAGATGATTAATAAAAATAAGTGTTTGATTTTCTTAAATAATATATGTTTAACTTCCTCAACTACATTTAAAATATGCAGACTAAATCAATGGCTTTTCTACGATTTAGGCTTTAAAAGATTTAGAAATCCGAAAAATAAAGAAATGATTAAATGTTTATACGGTTTAAAGAAAGCTAAGAACTTTGGCATTATTGGAAAGATTTTAAAGGAATTAAACCTAAATAGTCTTCGTAAATTAGAAAGAAAATATGTTTTTTCCGATACTATTAGTGAAAAAGGAGAAGAGTATCTTGAGTTTTTATATAGAGAATTAAAGCCTTTCCAATTAGAAAAAAATGATTTTTCCATTATAAGAAGCGATAATAATCAGTAACTATGTTAAAAATATTAGATAAAAATTTGAATAACTAAGCCTAATTGCAAAGTTTTCTATTTTCAAGACCTTCTCCTTTCTTATATATATCTAAGCTTCCTACAACATTTATAATATGATTTATGTTCTATTACCTTAACTTTTCTATGTAATTTCCAAAAAAATATCTTTAGTATTCTAAAATCTTTATTTTAATATTGAACCCTTTAGGGATTAAGTTAATAGATTGGTTTTTTTAATATCAAATATCCAATTTCAATACCCAAAAGCTTGGAAATAAATTTCAATTAATTTGCTAATAATTCTTAAGAATATATATTTCGATGTTTTTATAATTCGTTTTTACTAATCTGGTTTATAGTTTTATAACCCCTTGGTAATTGATTTATTTTTTTTCTTCTTCCTTTTTCTTTTACGATTTAATGTTTTTTTTTTCTTTAGGGATATTTTTTGTTTATCTTTGTCTTCTAATATTTTCAAAGAAGCTTATTAGATGCTATTATTTATTTATTTAGTTTGATTAAATTTAATTATTCGCAAGTGAATTATTATATTTAATATTAACAAGTAAATTTATTCTTATCTAATGTTTTTGAGTATACTAGTGTAAGTTGATTAAAAAAATATTATTAATTGAGCTTTATGTATAGAGGATTCTATTTATCTGTGTCTAAAAATGATTTCCGTAAGAAAAATAACGGGGATAGTAAATCTATAGGTTTTTATTATTACTATGATTTAGGGATTAAATTATTTGAGAAATATAAAGATATTACTATTAAGGGTTTTGAAGATTTCTTAAAAGATGATTCTTTATCTGATATAAATGATATGACTTGTCATTTGTCTAATAAGATTAATGGTCTAATTTTTATACCTAATTCACCTAAGGATAAGGAAATAGCAGTTGCATTATCAGGTTATCTATTTGAAAAGTATGAACTTAATTGTTTTATTTATTCATCTAATAGTGGTTATTCTGATGATTTATATAATGTTATTATCGATATATTGGCTAAATATAAGAATGATAAGAATATTAATAAGAAAAAATTAGATCTTGATGTGATTAAATCGAGGTTTGATCTTCATTTTAATAATATGATTAATAAGACTAAATGTTTGTTTTTCTTGAATAATCTTAGTCCTTTACTTCTTCCTGAATTGAAAATTGAAAGTCTTTCTAATTGGTTCTCCTCTGAACTTGGTATTAAAGGATTGGAAACTAGTTCGGAAGATAATGTTCTTATTTCTTTAGATGATAAAAATGAATCTGAAAATTGCTGTTCTGCAACTAAGATATTAAGCAATCTCAACTTAGATCATCTATGTAAATTGGATAAATCTTATATTTTTGGCAATAAAACTTCTGAAAAAGGTGAGTCTTTTTTAGACTTTTTATATAATGAATTAAAACCTAATGCATTAAATAAATAAGTTTTTCTTCTTATTTATCCCTAAGGTTTTGCCTTTCTATTCTCCATTTTTTTGTATATTTGTAGTCGAAATTACTATTAGAAATTTTAGTGTAATATTATAGATTATGAATAAATTTGATGAGATTAATAAGAGATTATCACCTTATCGTAGGCTTTCTTGGGAGGTAATGGTTGGAAATATAGGTATTGGAGGAAGGAATCCTGTTAGAATTCAGTCGATGACCAATACCGATACTATGGATATTATAGCAACATGTGACCAAGTTGAGAGATTGGTTGGTGAAGGTTGTGAGCTGGTTAGGATAACTGCTCCCGATGTTTTGGCGGCTCAGAACTTAAGAAACATTAAAATAGAACTTGAAAAAAGAAATTGTTTTGTTCCATTAATTGCAGATATACATTTTAATCCCAAGGCTGCAGAGGTGGCAGCCGCTATTGTTGAGAAGATAAGGATTAATCCTGGCAACTATACTGATAGGAATAGGGGTAAGATTTCTTATTCTGAGACTGAATATAATGCAGAATTGGATAAGATTAAGGAGAGACTTGCACCTCTTATTGAGATTTGTAAGAAACATAATACTGCAATTCGTATTGGAACTAATCATGGTTCGCTATCCGAAAGGGTGGTTTCACGTTATGGAAATACCCCTTTGGCTATGGCTATTTCGGCACTTGAATTTGCAAAAATCTGCCATTCCCTAGGCTTTGACAATCTTATCTTATCCGAAAAGTCAAGTAATGTAAAGACAATGGTTTCATCAACACGTATCTTATGTGAGTTATTGGATAATGAAGGTTTGAACTATCCAATTCATATTGGTGTTACCGAAGCTGGAGATGGACAAGATGGTAGGATAAAATCCGCAGTAGGGATAGGAGCTCTTTTGGCAATTGGGATTGGAGATACTATACGCGTTTCACTTACTGAGAAGCCTGAGGCAGAAATCCTTGTTGCAAAGGATATACTTCAAGCCTCAGGCGATAAAATCTATAAGGCCGAGTTCGTTTCTTGTCCTTCCTGTGGAAGAACTAAGTATGATATTGAGGCAGCATTGGCGAAAGTTAAACAAGAATGCAGTCATTTGGTAGGAATAAAGATAGGAGTTATGGGCTGTATTGTTAATGGTCCAGGCGAAATGGCTGATGCTCATTATGGATATGTAGGTTCTGGCAATAAAAAAGTCAACCTTTATCGTTCCAAAGACTTAGTTTATTCCAATATAGATGAAGACAAAGCCATAGAAATGCTAAAAGAAATGATACGTCAAGACGGCAATTGGAAGGATAAACTTGATATAATTAAGTAAAATAACCTATTGTTTATCATCAGATTATTTTAATTCTAAACATAGAAAAAGCTCAGAAGTGATAAGATTTCTGAGCTTTTTTATTTTGATTTTCTTTGTAGTTTGTTCTTATTCTTTTTAGATTGCTTTTCTTGAATTTTAGGTTTTTGATAAGCTATTAAAGAGAATAGAAGTAAGAAGTTCTAATAATTATTTATGATTACTTAACCATAAAAGCTACTTGATAATAATTATTAACTGCACCAATCAATTCAAAGTCTATATAAAACGATTCTCTAAATATCTTAAATGCAGAATATTCATGATTTGGAACATTATATTCATCAAAGAATAATATATCTCCTTTATTAAGATGCTTAGCTATTGATGTAAGAACAAATAATGTTGCTGAAAAGATATCCGCATCTAAGTGAATTATCTTAGGTTTAGATTTATCAAAATTATTATTATCAATAAAGTCAAATAGGGTTTCTTGAAATAAACCTTTAACGAATGTTGTTCTATTATCATCGATAGTTGGTATAAGATTCGCCATATCTCCCTTCTTAAAAAAGCCCCAATTCTCTGGTAATCCTTCAAATGTATCAAACCCAAAGAAGCGAGAATTCTCATTTTTTATGTTGTTTACCCACCATTTAAAAGAATCTCCTCCTGAAACACCAAATTCGTAATAATTAATATCTTTAAATTCTAAATTGAATTTGCTATGAATAAATTGATAAAGTTCATACCTTTTGCTATGATTTCTTTTAAAAGTGAAATAATCATTAAATTCAATTTTATCTTGATTACTTATCCATCTTGATAATGAAATTGTATTTGCAATAAATTTAAAAGGCTTTTCAGCAAAACCAAATAAGATATGAGGCTTAGAAAGAATAACTAAATTCTTTGCAAAAGCGTTAACTTTAATTTTATTAATCATCTTTAGTTTTTTAAAATTATGTGGCAAAGTTAAGACAAAAAGGTATAATCATGATATTAATTTTGAAAATAATTATGTTAATTGGTAAAATGAGATTATATTTTATAAGCTTTTTTTTGATTTACTTATTATTTCCTACTTATTAAAGGAGTTTTGATCTATCAATATCAGTAGGTCCAAGTTCAGAACCGAAGAGAATTAATACGTTATTTACTTTATCCATTCTTAGAGTTGGCTTTCCTTGCTCTAGTTCTCTTATAAATCTTAGTCCAACTCCTGCTTTTTCAGATAGTTCTATCTGAGTTAGGCCTGTGTCTTTCCTCATTTTCTTAACGAATTCTTGTAGCGTTTCTTTCTTCATATTATAGTTTTTAGGGTATTTATTTATTGTTTTTCGATAATATTATACCCTTTCAGGTGCAAATATACTAATAATTAGTCTAATTATACCTTATTGGGTATAATATATTTCAAATCTTTTGTCATAACAGATATGCTTTTTTGATTGTCATTATATAATAATGTAGTAAATTTGCATTATTATGAGGGTTAGGACTTTTCTATTGTTTGGGGCATTTTTTTTATTTCTATATTCGGGAAACGTTCTTTCTCAGAATATAGGTCAGGTTCTTAGCGTAGATAATTCAATTCCTATATATTATAATTCCAATAAAAAAGGCAAGAAAGAGGTCTTGAAATTAGAGGTTATTGATCATAAATACTATAAGATTGGCTACTGGGATAAGCATAAACAGAGTGCTTGGGTGGCATATCTTTTGACAAGGGAAATGGTAGAAGGAAAAAAAGCTACTCGTTCTAATAAGTTTAGGATGGATAAAAAGCTCTCCACAAGGCCTATATCTTCAAGTGATTATACAAAGTCTGGCTATGATAGGGGCCATATTTGCCCAAGTGCTGATATGAGTTTCTCGCAAGATGCACAGGATATGACCTTTCTTATGAGTAATATTTCCCCTCAATTACATTCTTTTAATGCTGGAAAATGGAAGCAGTTGGAAGAGAAGGTTAGACAATGGGCTATTGAAAATGATAGTATTATAGTGATTTCTGGTCCAATTCTCGATTCTATTAAAGGAAAAATAGGAAAAAATAATATTTCAGTTCCCTATAGTTTTTATAAGATAATTATAGATATCTCTTATCCAGACTATAAGGCTATAGGTTTTATTATGCCTAATAAGAAATTAGACCAAAACTTATACTATTATAGTCTGACTATTAGACAAGTAGAAGAGGCAATTGGGATGGATTTCTTTCCTAATCTAAGTCGGAATAAACTAATTTCTGAATTGGAAACTAGATATTCTGATTTTGGATTAAGATCTATTGATAATAAAGTTGTTAAGAATAAAAAAAATACTAAGAATGTCAAGAAAGCAAAGACAAGCAATTAAGGAACTAAAGAATGGTTTTCAAGGTGATTTATTCTTTGATGAACTCTCGAAAATCATATATGCTACTGATGCTTCAGCCTATAGGGAGATTCCTTTTGGTGTTTGTCATCCCAAAACTAAGGTAGATTTAACGAAATTAATTGATTTTGCAAATAAGAATTCTATAAGTCTTATTCCAAGAGGCGCCGGAACTTCACTTGCAGGACAGGTTGTTGGGGATGGACTTGTGATTGATTTTTCTAGGTATTTTAATAAGATATTAGAAATAAACCCAGAACAGAGATGGGTAAGAGTTGAACCTGGGGTTGTGCTTGATGAGTTAAATAATAGACTTAAACAATATAATCTATTCTTTGCTCCTGAAACTTCAACCTCAAATAGATGCACAATTGGTGGAATGGTGGGCAATAATAGCTGCGGTTCTCACTCTTTGGTCTATGGTTCTACTCGTGATCATCTTCTTGAGACCAAAGTATTGCTTTCTAATAATCAAGAGATTATACTTAAGAATCTTTCTAAAGAAGAGTTTGAAACCAAGGCTATGGATAATAGTTTGGAAGGAAATATATATAAAACTATTAAGGAAAGATATTCAGTTGCTGAGCTTCAAAAACGGATAGTTGATGCATTCCCAGAGAAAGATATAAGAAGGAGGAATAATGGTTATGCTTTGGATGAGATATTTGATAATAAAGTCTTTGGAAATGATACAACTAAGGAATTCAATCTCTCAAAGATCTTTGCAGGATCGGAAGGAACCTTGGGTTTAGGTTTTGAATTTAAACTTAATCTTATGCCTCTTCCTCCTAAGAACAAGGCCTTAATCTGTGCACATTTTACCAGCTTAGAAGATAGTTTTGAAGGAAATCTAATTGTATTAGGACATAAACCAGTGGCAATTGAGCTGATGGATAATAATGTTTTGGAAGCTGCTCAAAGGAATATTGCTCAGAAGAAGAATACCTTCTTTATTGATGGCACTCCAAAAGCAATACTTATTATTGAAATTGCGGAGGAAACTCAGGAGGAATTAGATATAAAGCTTAATGCAATAATTGAAAATCTAAAAAAGCAAAACAAGGGATACGCATACCCTATTATTAAAAATGGCGATATTCCTAAGGTTTGGGCTTTGAGAAAGGCAGGACTTGGACTCTTATCTAATATTCCTGGCTCTAGGAAACCTGTTTCTGTTATCGAGGATACGGCAGTTTCTCCAAAGAAAATGGGGGCTTATATTAAGGAGATTAACGAAATCTTATTAAAATATAATCTATCTTGCGTTTATCATGCTCATATTGCAACAGGGGAACTTCATCTTAGGCCTATACTTGATTTAAAAAAGGAGGAAGATATTGAGGTTTTCCATAGCCTAAGCCGTGAAGTTGCTTATCTGGTTAAGAAGTATAGGGGTAGTCTTAGTGGGGAACATGGTGATGGACGTTTGAGAGGTGAGTATATTCCTATTATGTATTCGGAGGAAATATATGGTTTTATGGAGGAATTAAAGAGCTTATTTGATAAGGATAATATCTTTAATAAGGGCAAAATTATCAATACTCCACCAATGAATACTTCTCTTCGCTATTCAAACCTAATGGATAAGAAGAAAATATCAAAGTATAATCCTGAAAAGCTCAATAAAATACAAACCTATTACGATTTCTCAGAAGAAAAAGGACTCCTTTCTGCTATTGAACAATGCAATGGTAGCGGTGATTGTAGGAAGTCTTCCGAGTTTTTAGATACTATGTGTCCCTCATATAGAGCTACAAAAGACGAGAGATATACCCCAAGAGCTAGGGCAAATGCTTTGAGGGAATTCTTTACAAATCCAAAGAAAGATAATCCATTTGATAATGATATCTTATACTGGATTTTGGATAATTGCCTCTCATGTAAGGGATGTAAGAATGAATGTCCTTCAAATGTGGATATAGCAAAGCTGAAATCGGAGTTCCTTCAGCACTATTATAATGCAAATGGTACGCCTTTAAGGATAATATTAATTAATTACCTAACTCTATTCCAAAGGATTGGTTCAAATTTCCCCAAATTATACAATTGGATTATCCTTAATAAAACTACCTCATCTCTAATAAAAAGACTTTTAAAGTTCTCCCCTAAGCGCTCACTTCCCACACTTAACGATAAGACATTTAGGCAGTTCTTTAAAAAAGAGAAAGTAAACGCAGGCAATACTATTAATAATGGTAGGGTGGTTTATTTCTTTAGCGATGAATTTACCAACTATCAAGATTCCGATATAGGACTTTCTGCCCTAAAACTTCTTAATTCTTTAGGCTATAGTGTTAGACTTGCACCCATAAGAGAAAGTGCTAGGATATCAATTTCGAAGGGAATGGTTAAAAGAGCAAAGAAGATTGCTAATAAAAACATTAGAAATCTCCAAGGATTAATAAGTTCTGAGACTCCATTAATAGGAATAGAACCCTCCACAATTCTAAGCTTTAGAGACGAATACCCTTCGTTAATAGTTAGTAAAAACAAATCTATTTCTAAGGATATTATCGAAAATGCATTCCTAATAGATGAATTTTTAGCAAGGGAAATCGACAAAGGTAATATAGTTAAGGAGGATTTCACCAGCCAAAGAAGAAAGATACTCCTTCATGGACACTGTCAACAAAAGGCATTAATTGGTACAAGTGCAATGGAAAAAGTCTTGTCTTTACCTGAAAACTATGAAGTTGAGGTTATACAAAGCGGATGTTGTGGTATGGCAGGAAGCTTTGGTTATGAGGAAAAGCATTATGAGATATCTCAAAAAATTGGTAATCAAATACTATTCCCAACCATATTAAAGGCAGAACTCGATACAATTATATCAGCACCAGGAACAAGTTGCAGAGATCAGATCAAACATTCCATAGATATAAATGCACTTCATCCAATTCAAATACTTTGGGAAGCAAGGCAATTAAAATCGGAAGATTAACCTCCTGACCCTAACTATTCGATACCTAAACAAAGATTCTTTAAATCTACAAACTTAAATCAGAACAAAGAAATCAGATTTCAGAATATAATTAAAAATAATTTCCTTTTTTATTTTGTAATCTATAAATAATTATATACATTTGCAGCGTTAAACAATTACATTTTATACTTAATGCTTAACAATAACAATTATATAACCCTAAACAAATTTCCCATGGAATCTCCTCAGGCAACTAAGGAATTATTGTTTTATTCCTATCTATCTATTCCATATAATTTAATCAGTATAAACATAACAAAATATACATTATCAGTTTTTTGATAAAGTCAAATAAGATTATATTCTTTTATAGAAAAGGAAATAGTCAATTAGATAATTTATCTTATTGGAAGATTAAGGAGACTTCCAAACATAGAATTTAGTGAGAGCCATGAAAAATAAAGGGTAGCAGAACCATGGAATAGAAAATGCTTAAACCATGTAAGAAAAA
>JALNVJ010000055.1 GCA_023227645.1 Bacteroidales bacterium
CCAAGTCATGTTTGTATTAATGATTTGTTAATTACACCTACCGCACAAGCTAATGCGACAACCTTTATTAGAAAATAAGAAATCATGTACGATAAAATAACTAATCCTAATGATAAATACTCTGCTCTAAAAGTTAATGCGGCTATTGAACAACCTAGCCAAGTTAATTCGGAGTTTCTAAAGAGGCATGTTAAGGGAAAAGAGCTTAGTATTAATGATTATGTTGATGGCATTTTAACTAAAAACAGGACAATATTATCTCAAGCCATTACCTTGATTGAAAGCTCACGCTATGACCATCAAGAAATTGCACAGCAGATAATAGAACGATGCTTGCCTTATTCAGGAAAGAGTATTAGATTAGGGATAACAGGAGTTCCAGGGGTTGGGAAGAGCACCGTTATTGATGTTCTTGGAACAAACCTAACAAAAACTGGACATAAGGTTGCTGTACTAGCAATTGATCCAAGCAGTGAAAGAAGCAAGGGATCGATATTGGGAGACAAGACCAGAATGGAAGACCTATCAACCGACCCTAATGCCTTTATTCGTCCTTCACCTTCGGCAGGTAGCTTGGGTGGAGTGGCCAGAAAGACAAGAGAGATTATTGTTCTTTGTGAGGCAGCTGGCTTTGATGTTGTTATTGTTGAAACTGTTGGCGTTGGACAATCGGAAATAGTGGCTCATTCTATGGTTGACTTCTTTTTGCTTCTTCAATTGTCAAATGCAGGCGACGAACTACAAGGCATTAAGAGAGGAATTATGGAGATGGCAGATGCAATTGCAATTAATAAGGCGGAGGGAGAAAACAAACAAAAGGCAGAGATAGCTGCAGGACAATATCGTAATGCATTACATCTTTTCCCACTAACCGACAGTGGATGGACACCTAATGTATTTACTTGTTCGGCTTATGACAATATTAATATTGATAAGATTTGGGAAACAGTTAATGAGTACGTAATACATACTAAGAAGAATAATTATTTCTATAAGCGAAGAAACGAACAAAACCTTAAAATCCTATCTGAATCCATTGACTCTCATCTAAAAGAGAACTTTTATACCAATAGTATTGTTAAGGAAAGAATTATTGAAGCTCAAAAAGAGATCCTAGATAATAAGATTAGTGCTTATATTGCTGCTCAAAAACTTATTAATGATTATTTCAATGATATCAAAAAGGATAATTAACTATGAAAAAGCATGCTTTACTAATATTATTATCTTTCTTTATATTCTCAAGTTGTAGCGTTTTTAAAAAGAACGACTACCCAAGCTATGATAAAAACCAGCCTAATCAAATTATAAGCCTATATCAAACCGAATGGGAGTTAGTAAAGATAGGCTCATCAAGACCCAAACTAACCGATACTGATGAGAAAATTACTATTGTTTTTTCTAAGAATAATTCTCATTTTGCTGGCTTTAGCGGTTGTAATAGATATGGAGGTCAATTCAATATTAAGAGAGAAAACCTAAGCTTAGAAAATGTATTTTCAACCAAGATGGCTTGTCCTGAAATGAATATGAGATTTGAAAACAACTATCTAAATGTATTAAATAAAGTAAATGGCTATATTATTATTGGTGACACTCTCTTTCTAAATAAGGGAGAAAGACCAGCCTTGATATTTATAGCAAGATAATATAATGTCAGAACGAATAACTCTTTTTGCTGAAATAATACTACCCCTACCACTACCCTCTACTTACACCTATAGAATTCCTTTTGAGTGGAATGATTTGGTTAAAAAAGGTCAGAGAGTAGTTGTTCAACTTGGAAATAAGAAGATTTATTCGGGCATTGTTTATGATATACACAACAAAGCTCCTAAGGTTTCAAGTGTAAAGTATATCTTATCTATCCTAGATGAGGAGCCAATTATTAGCGAATTAAGTTTTCGTCTTTGGCAGTGGATGGCATCCTATTATATGTGTTATCTTGGAGATATTATGACCGCTGCACTACCTTCAGCACTTCGACTAAGGAGTGAAACAAAGATAATTATTCATCCCGATTTTGATGGAGATATTACATCACTTAGTGAAGAAGAGTCTAAGATTTTTGAAGTAGTTTCAAGGAAGGAAAGCATAGAAATAAAAGATGCAATTCAAACTACAGGCAAAGATGACATCCTTCCCCTTCTAAATTCAATGATAAGAAAGAACCTTATTATTACTGAAGAAGAGCTTAATAGCAAATACAGGCCTAAGGTTGAAGAGTATATTTCCCTATCCAAAGAATATAGGGAGGAAGAAAAACTAAAAAAATTATTTACTCACTTAGAATCAAAGAAGACATTTCAAAAACAATACGAAGCATTACTGATATTCCTCTCAATTGCCAAGAATAAGGATAATGAGATTAGGAAACTAGACCTAAGCAAACAGCCAAATATTTCTGCCTCTGCAATAAAAACTCTTATAAGAGATAAATTTTTTAATGTGGAAAAGAAAATTCAAAGTCGTTTGGTTAAGAGGGAATCTCTGTTCTCTATGGACAAACTAATTTTAAATAATGAACAATCAATAGCATATAATGAGATTATTGAGAAATGGGATGACAAACCTGTTTCTCTTGTGCATGGCGTTACAGGTAGCGGTAAGACAGAACTCTATATAAAGATAATTAATGATGTTATTGAAAAAGGTAGGCAGGTATTATTCCTATTGCCCGAAATTGCACTTACAAGTCATCTTATTACTCGATTAGAAAAATACTTTGGAAATAAGATTGGAGTATATCATTCTAGGTTTTCCAATGAAGAAAGAATTGAAATTTGGAATAAGGTAAGAAACCCAATTAAAGACAATAGATATGATATTATCTTAGGCTCACGCTCTTCAATATTCCTCCCATTTACAGATTTAGGCTTAGTTATTGTTGACGAAGAACACGACCCTTCCTATAAACAGTACGACCCTTCTCCTCGTTATAATGCAAGAGATACCGCAATTATTTTAGCTCACCTTCATAAGGCGAAAACCGTTCTTGGTTCTGCTACCCCTTCTTTGGAAAGCTATTTCAATGCCAAGGAAGATAAATATCAGTTACTAGAACTTAAGACTAGATATTCAGGGACATTATTACCAGAGGTTTCTGTTGTGGATGTAAGACTAGCAATTAAGGAAAAGAAAATGTATTCTCATTTCACCAAAGAATTGCTTGAGAATATGGGGGAGGCTATGAAAAATAAAGAACAAATTATCTTATTTCAAAATAGAAGAGGATTTGCCAAACATCTCCAATGTGAAGCATGCAGTTGGATACCTACATGTCAGCACTGCGACGTATCACTTACCTATCATAAACAATCGGAATTATTAAAATGCCATTATTGTGGGTATTCAATAAATATTCCACAACAATGTCCTGAATGTGGAAGTCATAGGGTGAAAATGGTTGGCTTTGGCACAGAGAAGATTGAAGAAGACCTAAATATCTTTTTTCCAGATGCATCAATTGCAAGAATGGACTTAGATACCACAAGGGCTAAGACCTCATACGAAACACTTATTACCGATTTCCAAGATAGGAAGATTGATATTTTGGTGGGGACACAGATGATAACAAAGGGATTAGACTTTGATAATGTTTCAATTGTGGGGATATTAAATGCTGACTCAATAATTAATTTCCCCGATTTCAGATCTCACGAAAGAGCCTTCCAACAAATGGTTCAGGTTAGTGGCAGGGCAGGAAGGAAATTTAAAAGAGGGAAAGTAATTATTCAGACCTTTAACCCCTATCACCAAGCCATAAAGGATGTTATTGAGAATGATTTTGCATCAATGTATAATGAGCAGATATTGGAAAGAAAAGTTTTTAAATACCCCCCATTCTATAGATTGATTAAGATAAGCCTTAGGCATAGGGATAAGATTATTGTGGAAAAGTCTTCCGATGAGTTCTCGATTGAAATTAGAAAGATTTTTGGAGGAAGAATACTTGGACCTGAATATCCTCTAATACCAAGAATTAGAAACTATTATTCAAAGGAATTTTGGTTAAAGGTGGAAAAGGAAGCCTCAATAACTCAGGCTAAGCAAGAAATTAAGATACTAATGGAAAAGTTCCAAGCCTCACATAAGCAACTTAGAATATCTATTGATGTTGACCCCGTTTAATAATATCTATAAAAGAAAAAAAGACCGAGATTTAACATCTGGGTCTTTTCAAGTAATTATTAACAATTTAAAAAAGGAGTTATTTATCTCTAGTAATAATTATTCTACTATTGTGTTCCAATTATAAATATCTTCAATTTCTCCTTCTTGTATTCCCTTTAATTTTTCATAAAGTTTAGTACAAACTGGACCTGCTTCTGTGCCATAATCATAAACCTTTCCTGTAGCTCTTTCTTGAATTTGTGAAATTGGAGAGATAACTGCTGCTGTTCCGCAAGCTGCTACTTCGTCAAATGTGGATAATTCTTCTACTGGTATTGGTCTTTCTTCAACCTTCATACCCATATCTTTTGCCAATTGACGCAATGACATATTGGTGATTGATTGAAGAATTGATGATGATTTAGGAGTGCAATATGTGTTATTCTTTATTCCAAAGAAATTTGCAGCACCTGCTTCATCGATATATTTTTTATGAATTGCATCTAAGTATAGGCAGTTAGAGAATCCTTCATCGTGAGCTCTTTGTCCTGAAAATAGGGAAGCAGCGTAGTTTCCACCCACCTTATAAGTTCCTGTTCCAAGAGGTGCAGAACGGTCAAAGTCATCAACCAATTGAATCTTCACTGGCTTAAATCCTTCTTTGAAATAAGGACCTACAGGACCAACAAAAATCATAAATAAATACTCTTCAGCTGGTTTAACTCCAACTTGAGGACCTGTTCCTATTAGAAGTGGACGAAGATAAAGAGAAGCCCCTGAACCCGCTGGTGGAACAAATCTCTCATTTCTCTTAATAACTTCCATACATGCCTTAACAAATAGTTCTTCTGGAACTGGAGCCATCATAATTCCTTCTGCTGTACGGCGAAGACGTTTTGCATTTTCGTAAGGACGAAATAATCGTATTTTTTCATCAACACCACGGAAAGCTTTCATTCCTTCAAAACCTTCTTGTCCATAGTGAAGACAAGTTGCTGCCATATGCATTGTAATTTCTTCTGATTGGGTATATTCTAATTCGCCCCATTTACCATCGCGATAGTAACAACGAACGTTACAATCAGTTTTGAAATAGCCAAAAGGTAGGCTTGACCAATTTATATCACTCATTTTCTTAATATTTATTATGTTTTTAAGTTTAAAATTCTTTTGCGAAATTACGAATTATAATCTATATGGCAAATTATATTTGAAAGAAAAGCTCTTTTTCATATTTAATATTATACAAGAATAATGCCTTAGCAGGAACTGAAACTCCTGCTCTATTCCTATCCTTAGCCTCAATTATTTTGCAGAACTCCTCAATACATATTCTTTCAAACCCAACCTCAATTAAAGTGCCTACAATCGACCTTACCATATTCCTTAAAAAACGATTTGCCTCAATAGTAAATACGATAATATCATCCCCTTCTCTTTCCCAAAATGCTGAAATTATTGTACAGTTATTATTATTTACTTGGGTATGTAGCTTAGAAAAACTTGTAAAGTCGGTATATTCTCTTAGCTTTTGACAAGCCTGATTCATCTTTTCAATATTTAAAACTCGAGGGTAATAATAAGAGAAATCATTATTAAAAGGTTGCTTTTGGTTTGCAATATAGTATTTATAAGTTCTGCTCCCTGCATCGAAACGAGCATGAGCCTCAGGTTTCATCCTAAAAATATTTAATATCCTAATGCCAAAACCAAAATAACGATTGAGCTTAAAAACTAAATCCTCTATTTCCTTGTTGGATAGTTCCCTAAAATCAAAATGAGCATAGTAGCTTTTGGCATGAACCCCTGTGTCTGTTCGTCCACAACCTGTTATTCCTATCTTTTCTTTTAGAAGATGGAAAAATGCAGTTTCTAAACTTTCTTGTACAGAAGGCTCATTGGGTTGAATTTGCCAACCACAAAATTTGCTTCCATTATATGATAAATGTAAAAAATACCTCATCCTTTATTATTTAATTGCAAAGGTAAATAAAATCTAAGACTTAGTATTCATTCCCTATATTTGCATCTCGAAGAAAGGGTTTACTGAATCACCGTTTTAATTTTTTAAACTGGCGTTTCAGTAAATTATTACGGCGTTTTATTTTTCTCTTATAGCGTTTTATTTTTGGGAATTGTAGATAAAAAAAAGGATCTCAAACTAATGAAATCCTTTTCTTCTATTTTTATTGAAGTCTTACAGCTTATCTGCAACAGCTCTACCTGCTCTTAGAGAATTGATATTAGATTCAACAATTTCTTCACCCTTTTTCTCAAAGGTTCCTCTAATTGCTTTTTCTAATTTTTCAATATCTATTTTTAAGTATTTTGAAGCTGCTCCCAAAACAACCATATTGGTTCCTTTGAAGTTTCCTAAGTCTCTTGCTATTTGGTCTGCATCGAAAACAATACTGTTTTTTAGTTTTTTCAATTCTGCCAAAACCACTTCCTTTTCTGGATAGTTTGGAATATTGATAAATGGGTTTTCATTAGTAATTACCCAACCATCTTTCTTATTAAGGAATGGTAAATAACGAAGTGCTTCCATTGGTTCCACTGAGATTATTAAATCGCATTCTCCTTCTGGAATAAGGTCTGATGCAATTTCTCTATCGCTTAATCGAAGGTGTGACTGAACATCTCCTCCTCTTTGTGACATCCCATGCGTTTCTGCTTGCTTCATATGCATTCCCATATCAAGAGCTGCTTTAGAGATTATAGCTGCTGAGCTTAAAGCCCCCATGCCACCTACTCCGCATAATATTATATCTATCTTCATTTCTTTCTTTATTAAAGGTTATTTTTGTTGTTTCTTAGCGTCCTTACGTTTCTTATTGGCATAAACGATACATTCTCTACGAGGAATAATAACAGATACTCCTTGGTATTCTATCTCTTGCTTCAACACCTTAACGTTTTCTTCATGAAATTTCTTAAGTGGCGTAATAACTCTTATATGATCTGGATCGACTCCAATTCCTTGACAAATTGATTCTATCCTACCTGTTGCTGAAGACTTTTGAGTCCCAGTCATAGCAGTGATAGAATTGTCAAGAATAATAATGGTAACTGATGCATTATCTACAACACAATCTAAAAGACCTGTCATTCCTGAGTGAGTAAATGTACTATCTCCAATAATTGCAACTGCTGGTAGGAAACCTGCTTCCGAAGCACCTTTTGCCATTGTTATTGAAGCTCCCATATCAACTGTTGTACTAATTGCATTGAAAGGAGGAAGTGCACCTAAGGTATAACATCCAATATCTCCAAATACTTTTCCTTTACCATGCTCTTCCATAACCTCATTCAAAGCTCTGTAAGTGTCAGCATGAGGACATCCTTCACAAAGTTTAGGAGGACGAGGAGCAACAACTGATGGAACAGGTAATCCTTCAGCAACCTCTAAGCCTAATGCTTTTCCAACAATAGCAGGATTTAGTTCTCCAGCTCTTGGAATAGTTCCGTCTAAACGACCCATAACTTTTTTGCCCTTATTTAGAAGACCTTTTATCTTAGCCTCATAAACAGGTTGTCCTTCTTCCAATACAAGTATAGATTCACATTCTTCGTAAAGTCTGTTCACCATATCGACTGGCATAGGGTATTGTGAAATTTTTAATATAGGATATTCGCAAGACTTTTCAGTATAGTTTTCCATTAAGTAGTTCAAAGACAAACCACAAGCAATAATACCTATCTTCTTGTTCTTACCATCAATATACTTGTTGAAGCCATCATTCTTAGCCGCATTTTCAAGTAATTCTTGCTTAGCAATTAGCTCATTATATTGACGACGTGCATTAACTGGAAGTAGGATGAATTGTTTTTCGTTTTCAAGAAGTTTAATCTCGTTTTGTTTTCTTGCATTCCTTCTTACGTTAACAGCAGCACGAGAATGTGCTAAACGAGTTGTTACACGTATCATAACAGGGGTTTTGAATTTTTCAGAAAGCTCATATCCATAATGAACCATATCATAAGCCTCTTGTTGGTTAGAAGGTTCAAGAACTGGAATCATAGCAAAATCTGCAAAATTACGTGAATCTTGTTCGTCTTGAGAAGAGTGCATTGAAGGATCATCAGCTGCGATATAAATAATTCCGCCATTTACACCTGTAATAGCAGAATTCATAAAAGGATCTGCTGCCACATTAATCCCCACATGCTTACAAGCAAACATTGCTCTTTTCCCAGCATAGCTCATTCCAAGAGTTGCTTCCATAGCAGTCTTTTCATTACAAGCCCAATTACTACGGATTCCTTTTTCTTTTGCTTCCTTTGAAGCCTGTATATATTCTGTAATCTCTGTTGAAGGAGTACCAGGATAGGCAAATATGCCTGAAAGTCCTGCATCAATAGCTGCTTGAGCAATTGCCTCATCACCTAATAGAAGTAATTTCTCCATTGAAGTATGTTTTTAATTATTGTTTCGATGAATTTATAATGTGCAAAGTTATAAATATAAAACCGTTTTTCCAAAAAATAAGAAAAAATACACATGATAACTAATCAGAAATCATAGCAAAATATCATAGCACAAATTCATAAGAAAGAACACCAAAGCAAGACCACTAAGAACATTAAAGCCCAAAACTTTTTTATAGTTTCAAGACTAATTATACCCTCTATTTTATTAGGTCATAATTAAGGCTCAAATGAAATATTTGGGGATTAGAATTACTTTTGCATAAAAAAGAGATTTGGAAAAAGCACTAATAGGTTATTTTTTACCAGCGGGATTACTTGAGCATTTTAAGATAACAAATGTTGAAGAGCTAGGAGAAGTATCCACAAAAACAATGGTAATTCAAGTAGAATTAGAAGAGATAAATATTATAAGACCATTGTAAAATCCAACGCACTCTTTAAATAAGTTTTTTCTATTAATCC
>JALNVJ010000056.1 GCA_023227645.1 Bacteroidales bacterium
CAGTTTTTAGCAAAGAAAGCTAATAGGGTTTATGGTGAGGATAAGATGTCAGATATTGCAATGAGGGTTTGTGCAGATCATATAAGAGCTGTTGCTTTTGCAATTGCAGATGGACAATTACCTTCAAATGCTAAACAAGGATATGTAATTAGACGTATTTTGCGTAGAGCTATTCGATATGGATATACATTCTTAGGTTTTAAAGAACCCTTTATGAATGAAATTATCCCTCTTTTGGTTGAAAAAATGGGTGAACAGTTTCCTGAACTTAAGAGAAATGAAGTATTAATAAGAAAAGTAGTTATTGAAGAGGAGCAATCTTTTTTAAGAACTCTTGCCAATGGAATATTAAAATTTGAAAAATATATTGAAACCTTAGAAGGAAGAATAATTGATGGTGGATTTGCATTTGAACTCTTTGACACTTATGGCTTTCCTATTGATTTAACTGAACTTATGGGTAAGGAGAAGGGCTTGGATATTAATATGCAAGATTTCCAACAATACCTTCAAAAGCAAAAAGAACGTTCAAGAAATGCTTCTCAAATTGATACTCAAGATTGGGTTGAGGTTAGAGAAGGAGAAAAAACAATATTCTTAGGCTACGATACATTAGAGGCAGATCTTGAAATAATTAGATATAGAAAAGTTAAACAAAAGGATAAGGATTTTTACCAATTAGTTTTTGATAAAACTCCATTTTATGCTGAACTTGGCGGACAGATAGGTGATAGTGGATATATTCAAAATGATGAAGAAAAACTAAATATTACAACAACTAAGACAGAGAATGGATTAGCTATTCATTTGGTGGATAAATTGCCTAATAATATTTCATCAACATTTATTGGAGTTGTTGATAAAAAAAGAAGAAATATGATTGAGGCTAACCATTCCGCAACACATCTTCTTCATCACGCTCTTAGAGAGGTTTTGGGTTCACATGTTGAACAAAAAGGCTCAATGGTTGACCAAGATAAACTTCGTTTCGATTTTTCTCATTTTGCAAAGATGACAAATGAAGAAATAAAGGAAGTTGAGAGAAGAGTTAATGCTATTATTAGAGAAAACATTGGTGGTAACGACCAAAGAGATATTCCAATTGATAGGGCAGAAAGTATAGGAGCAATAGCTCTTTTTGGAGAAAAATATGGTGATAAAGTGAGGATAATGCAATTTGGTGATTCAATTGAATTGTGTGGAGGAACTCATGTTAAGTCAACTGGAAGTATTGGTATGTTTAAGATAGTCTCTGAGAGTGCAATTGCCTCTGGGATAAGAAGAATTGAAGCAATAACAGGACTTAAGTTTGAGGAATATCTTTACGAATGTACAGATACAATTGAGGAAATGCGATTACTTGTTCAACAACCAAACCTCAAACAAGCCATACAAAAGATTCTTCATGAGAATCAAATCTTAAAATCTTCCATAGAAGAATATCAAAAAGAACAGACAGAGACAATATTCAATGAATTGAAAGAAAGAATTGAATTAATTGACAATACAAATTATATAGAATTAAACCTATCCATTTCAACAGACATAATTAAAGACATTGCATATAGATTTAAGAACTATATGAATGGTAAGAGTTTTGTTTTTATTGGAGGGAGTAGTTTTGAGAATAAACCAACAATAACAATAATGTTATCCGACAATCTTGTGAAAGAGGGTAAGAATGCAGGCTCTGTGGTTAGAGAAGCTGCAAAACTCATTCAAGGAGGTGGAGGAGGACAACCTTTCTTTGCAACCGCTGGCGGAAAGAAAACTGAAGGAATTCAGCAAGCCATTATTAAAGCAAAGGAATTAATTTTCGCATAATACACATAATAATTAATAAATGAAAAAAGTTCGTAACATTGCTATTATAGCACACGTTGACCATGGTAAGACAACCTTAGTAGATAGAATGCTACATCAAGCAAAGCTGTTTCGTGACAATCAAGAACAACAAGATTTAATTCTTGATAGTAACGACTTAGAAAGAGAGAGGGGTATAACAATTCTTTCTAAAAACGTATCAATACATTACAAAGATTTTAAGTTTAATATCATAGACACTCCGGGCCATAGTGACTTTGGTGGAGAAGTTGAGAGAGTTTTAAATATGGCTGATGGAGTACTTCTTTTAGTAGATGCTTTCGAAGGACCAATGCCTCAAACTCGTTTTGTTCTTCAAAAAGCAATTGAATTAAACCTTAAGCCAATTGTTGTTGTTAACAAAGTAGATAAACCAAATTGTAATCCTGAGGAAGCTCAAGAAAAGGTATTTGACCTTATGTTTAACCTTGGAGCAACTCAAGATCAGTTAGATTTCCCAACCGTTTATGGTTCTTCAAAGGAAGGATGGATGAGTGGAGATTATAAACAACCAGCTGAAGATATATCATATTTATTAGATCAAATTATAGAATATATTCCAGAACCACAATACGATGAGGGTACAACTCAACTAATGATTTCTTCATTGGATTATTCTTCTTATGTTGGAAGAATTGCTGTTGGAAGATTATCTCGTGGTACACTTCAAGCAGGAATGGATGTTATGCTATGTAAGGCAAATGGAGAGAATGTTAAATCTAGAGTTAAGGAACTTTACACATTTGAAGGCCTAGCAAAAGAAAAAACAAAGAATATTGTTGCTGCAGGAGAAATTTGTGCAGTTTTAGGAATGGATAATTTTGATATTGGGGATTCAATTTGCGATATTGAAAATCCTGAGCCAATTAAACCAATTAAGGTTGATGAGCCAACAATGAGTATGTTATTTACTATTAATAACTCTCCTTTCTTTGGTAGAGAAGGTAAGTATGTAACCTCTCGACATCTTAGAGATAGACTTTATGGTGAACTTGAAAAGAATTTAGCTCTTAAAATTAAAGAAACTGAATCACCTGATGCACTTATAGTTTATGGAAGGGGAATTCTTCATCTTTCAATCCTTATTGAAACTATGCGTAGAGAAGGATATGAAATGCAATTGGGTCAACCAAAGGTTATAACTAAAGAAATTGATGGAGTTAGATGTGAACCAGTAGAGCAATTAACAATTGTTGTACCAGAACAATTTGCAGGAAAAGTTATTGAACTAGCTACAATGCGTAAGGGAGAAATAATCTCAATTGAATCAAAGGGAGATAGATCTCAAATCGATTTCAATATTCCTTCAAGAGGTATAATTGGTTTGAGGAATAATATTCTAACTGTTTCTGAAGGAGAAGCAATTATTGCACATCGTTTAACTGGATACGAACCTTGGAAAGGTGATATTGCAGGAAGAAGAATGGGCTCATTAATTGCAAAAGAAACTGGGGCAGCAGTTGAATATTCAATCAATAAACTACAAGATAGGGGACGCTTCTTTGTTGACCCAGGTGAGGAAATATACACTGGAATGGTAGTTGGAGAGAATGTACGTCCTGATGATATTGTTATTAATATTTCTATTACCAAAAAAATGTCAAATATGAGAGCTTCAGGAAGCGATGATAAAACTTCAATCGCACCAGCAGTTCATTTTTCATTAGAAGAGTCTATGGAATATATTGGAAATGATGAATACTTAGAAGTAACACCTAAGAGTTTAAGAATTAGAAAAATTCTACTTAACGAAACAGATAGAAAAAGATCTTCAAAGTAGATAAGATTATGAATAATATTGCATATCTTTTTGATTTAGATGGAGTCATAATTGATACTGAAAAAGAATATACAAAGATTTGGACAGAAATAGGGGATAAATACATACCTCATGTGAAGAATTTTGCATTTCAAATCAAGGGAAACCATCTTGATAATATTTATCAAAATTATTTATCCCACCTTTCTAAAGAAGAATGGGAGGAAATACTTGAATATATTAGGGATTTGGGAAGAAAGATGACATATACTTATATTGATGGAGCAAAAGAGTTTCTACAAGAACTTAAAGCAAAAAATCATCTAACAGCATTAGTCACAAGTTCGGATAATCATAAACTTGAAGTCTTATATTCCAAACTTCCAGAGATTAAATCTTTTTTCAATGTAATAGTATCATCTGATGATAATGTTAGGGGGAAGCCAGAGGCAGACCCATACTTGTTGGCAGCCGAAAGACTTAATATTGAACCTGAAAAATGTATTGTCTTTGAAGATGCAATTGCAGGGATAGAGTCAGGATTAGCAGCGAGAATGTATGTAATAGCTCTTTCAACAACTTATCCTGAAGAACTTTTAAGGAAATATACCTCAAAAGTTATTCCAGACTTCAAAGATTTTTGTCTAAATTGTATTTAAATTTAAAAGATAAATTCTTATAAAACACTTGTTTTTTTATGCTACCTTCTTCTTATAATATTGAGGAAGGTGGTATAAGAAAACATTTTTTTTTGATACATGAGTGATACTGTTGTGATGCGATTACCTACGATTATTTATAATAATTCTCTTTGGATTCAAATTGTAGAATGCAAGATTATTATTAAATTAAAACGAAGAAAGAAAAAATAGATATGATTTGTATCCAATAAAGGTTGAAAAACCTAAAAATAGGATAGCCCAAATAAAAGCTGGGGTTTTGGTAGTTTTGGCGATATTTGTTGCATCACCTGCTTTTTTGGGTGTAGAGACTGAAATATAGACTAAGCTTAGACAGGCCAAAAGATTATCTATTGCTATTAATAGTCCAAAAACCAAAAGTATATGGTTTGAAAAGTTTAGGATTGTGGTTGGGAGGAGTATTAATGAAAGGTTGATTGAAGCAAATGTAAGAGTCCAAATTATTCCGTAAGTATTTCTTATCCAAAAAATAAGAGCAAAAACGGAGATTGATAAAAAGAAATAAAAAAAATATTGATTCCAATCTTTTCCTAACGAAATAAAAAGAAGATATGAGAAAAGTGATGAAAAGATATAACCAGAGCTTGATACTAAAAAAGTTTTGAATTTTCCCTTAGATTTTGTTGTGCAAGAACCTGATGCATTATCATTTAACTTAATTTCTGTAACTGATCCTCCCATTAGTATTGCCATTATTGCATGTGATATTTCGTGAATAAGAGTGTTTATTGAACGAAAGGCAATTCCTATATTTTTTATTCTAATAACCATTATTATTAGAATAATGGCAATAATTACAAAAGTTTTACTTGGCATTAAAAATCCTCCATGCTTCTTCGGCTTGATAACATAACATATCGAATCCATTAATTATTTTTGCACCCATAATTTCTGCATTAGCAAGTAATAGGGTTTTTTTTGGATTGTAAATTAAATCAAAGACGGTATGTTGTTTTGTAAGTTGGTTTATATCTATTTCGGGCATTTGTTTTAAATAGGATTTCATTCCCAGAGGTGTTGTGTTGATTATTAATTTATGGGTTTGAATTATCTTTGGGTCTAAGTTGGAATAGGGCATAGATTGATTATCATCTTTCTTTTGACGTGAGATAATTTTATATTCAATATTATGTTTTCTAAGAACAAAACTTACAGCTTTTGAAGCTCCACCACTACCTAAGATAAGGGCTTTAATATTTTCATTATCAATATTTTCAAACAGAGAAGTTTCAAAGCCAAACACATCAGAATTATATCCTTTAAGTATAATCTTTTTCTCTTTTCTTTCAATACGAACAATATTTACTGCACCAATTTCTTTGGCTTTATTATCTATTAAATCTAAATAAGGAATGATAGCTTCCTTATAGGGCATTGTTACATTAAATCCCATAAGATTTTGTAAAGAAGACTCTTTAACATTGTTTGATTTAATAATGGTAATAAAGCTTTCGAGATTTGATATTTCAAAATTCTCATACTTAGAATCTATTATTCCTTCTCTAAGAAACTTTTCTTTAAAATAGGTTTCTGAAAAAGAATGTTCTAAGGGATAACCAATTAAACCAAAGAGTTTAATTTTCATCTTATGCTATTTCTTTACTTGATTTCTTCTTTTTAATAAATCCACTATAAAATAGGTATAGAATAAAAAGGATTCCTAATCCAAGTAGAATATAAGATAGTTCGGAAGTGTATTTTTCAATAATATCTGCTTGTCCATGAGCAATATATCCTAATGTAGCTAAAACAATATTCCACATTCCAGCTCCAAGTGATGTGAAAAGTATAAAAGGTAGTAATGGCATTTTTGATAAACCAGCAGGAATGGAAATTAATTGACGAATACCAGGGACTAATCTTCCGACAAATGTTGAGCTTTTTCCGTGTATAATAAAATAATTTTCGGCTTTTGTCACTTTTTCGCTACTCAATAAACACATCCTTCCAAATCTTGAATCAGCAAATTTATGAATTATAGGTCTTCCTAACCAAAGTGAAAGATAATAATTGATTAAAGCTCCAATAATTGCACCAAGGGTTGCAAATACAACAACTAAAACAATATTTATATCGCTATCTTCTTGACTTGCTTTATAGGCTGCAGGAGGAACAACAATTTCAGAAGGAAATGGAATAAAGGAACTTTCAACTGCCATAAGTAAAGTTATGGTTCCGTAATTCATATTATCCATATACCAAGAACTAACTTTTTCAATTTTTGAGGGTTTCTCCAATTTATTTATTTTTGTATTTGGATATGAATTAGCAATTGAAATAAATGTTGGTAGAAAAATTGCAGCGAAAAATAGGATAGCAATTAGTTTATTCTTTTTCATCAATATATATTTTAATTAAGTTTTCGTAGTGAGGGTTTTTAAGAAGGGAAGGGCAATTCTTTTCAATCATTTCATATGTTATATCAAAATTTAAGAAAAGATGAAAGATATAATCATCAAGATGATCTTTTAAATAAGTTTCTTTTGATGATATTTCAATTAGAGAAAAGTAAATATTTGGTTCATTAAATTTATTATTATCAATTGTTTCTCTTAGCAAATGAATAGCATCCATTGTCTTATCTGCTGAAACCATTGACATTGCCCAATTAATGGTGATAACTGACAATTCTTTTCCTTCTTCGTAGAGTGCTTGATATAATTCCTCACTTTTTTCAATATAATTCTCTTTGTATAGCATTTCTGCATAGGCCAAACGAGAGTGAATATTTGTTGGTTCAAGTTCTATTGCTTTTTGAATATAAGGTTCAGCACTATGGAAATCGTTTTGTTCAAAATAACACATTGAAACACCAACCCAAGCATCTGAATTTAACTGGTCGTGTTTAATACAATCTTTATAATAAATTGCAGCAGTTATCCAATTATTTTGTTTTTCGTAAGCTTGACCTAAAAAGAAAAGAACAAGTGGTTCATCAGGGTCTAATTTATTTGCCTCATGCAGAGATTCTATTCCATCTTTGTAGTTTTCAAGAGCTATCAATGACTGAGCCTTATACAGATGAGCTGTAGAATTATCTTCACTAATTGCTATTGCAAGATCAAATGCTGTTATTGCATCAAAAAAGTTTTCAGTATAATAGAGTAAAATCCCGTAAGATATCCAGTTTTGTTCTGAATATGGATTTTGTTTGCAAAGTTTCTTTAGAAATACAATTGATCTATCTGGATTATCAATATATTGAGAAGCATATGCAAAAGGTTGAAGTAAGAATGAATTAGTTGGTTCTATCTTTATAGCTTTCTTATATATTTTTACAGCCGATTCATAGTCTTCAAGAGAAAAGTATTCTTCACCTAATGATGAATAAACTTCAATATCTTCGTCGTCTTGCACAAGTAGGGTTTCATAGCTTTCAATGGCTTTTGATTGAATTCCAGCTTGAGAGTATAATGATGCAAGTGCAAATAAAAGATCAGGGTCTTCAGGGTTTGTTTCTTTGAATTTCTCTAAGTAGATAATAGCTTCTTGAGGGTCTTCTTCTTGAGAAATTAACTGAGCCTTTCTAATATTTATTTCAATTTCGTTTGGGTAGAGCTGTAATGCTAGATCTATTGCTGATTTAGTTTTACTTACTTCATTAACTGCAAAAAAATAGTCAATAACCTCAATAAGCTCATCGGAATCGAAGAAACATCCTTGTCCAGAGGAAAGACAGTCTTCAAATTTTTCGATAATCTCATTTAAGTCTTCGCTATTTAAATCTTCTAATTCTTCACTCATAGACGTAAATCATTAGGAATCATTGCAACACGATAAAGTTTATTGTTTTTATATATGATGTATATATTACCGAAATAGAACCAATGACGATTACTGCCGTCAAAGTTTGTAAGCACTTCTCTTTCTGGTTTTCCCCATGATACTTTAGCCATATCGATTGTCATTGTTGGGATTAGTTCTTTTTGAAGTATTGCTTTATAATGAGTTGTGTAAGTATCTTTGTATTTTAATATTTTATTAGCTTCAATCATTGAACTTGAAAAACTCAATCTGTCACCTAGTTCATAGTCAGCTGGAATGTAGAATTTTCTTCCTTTATTATTTCTCATAAGCATTTGGAACTTTCCATCCTTGACTAAGAAATCAATACATAGAAATACGTCTCCTCTGTTAATTGTTACTGGAGTTTTTCTCTTGGTATCTATAACTGTCATCTTGTATTTGTCTCCACGATAAACAAATTCTTGATACATATATTTTTCTTTTGTTTTCTTTAAATAGGATTCTATAACAAAAGGAAACTCATTTCTTTCTGTAGAAATAGGATATTTATAATAAATAGTATCTCGTGCACCTGGAACAATTAGTTTAAGATAAACATCAGTTAATCCTTCAGAATCATGCACCCAATCGGCAACAACAAATGTTCTTCCTTGTAATAGTTTTGCTTTTCCCTCTGGCATACTTGCAAAAGAGTATTTTCTACTATCATCATCATAATTATATAATCTTGTCCCGTTAAATAATCTATTATATGTTGCCTCTGTTGTAACAGGAAGATAAAGTTTTTCTCCCAAAAGGTTTTTAGGTATATATGCATAGTTTGAATTCCCATCGTAGGTGGCAAGACTTAA
>JALNVJ010000057.1 GCA_023227645.1 Bacteroidales bacterium
TCATATTTGCAAATCCCCGTAGCTTTTCGCAGCTTATCACGTCCTTCTTCGCCTCTGAGAGCCACAGGCATCCCCCGTACGCTCTAATTCTCTTTCTCTCGTTTCTCTCTTGTATGTCCTTTATGTCAAAGATCTATTCGCTTGCCTAATAAAGGCTTGCTTATTGATGACTTATCGTTTAAAACAATAAGTCAATTATCATTTAAAAATTATTGTTATGCAATTGGCTTTATAGATACGTATGATTTATCGTTTCTACGTTTTTTGAATTCAACAACACCATCAACTAACGCAAATAATGTATGATCTTTTCCAATTCCTACATTGTTGCCAGGGTTGTGAACTGTTCCTCTTTGGCGAATTATAATGTTTCCAGCTATACAAGCTTGTCCACCAAATATCTTAACACCTAAACGTTTACTTTGCGATTCACGTCCGTTATTTGAACTACCGACACCTTTTTTGTGAGCCATAATATATCTTCTTTACTTGTTAATGTACTAATTAAATCTTTATTACAAAATTTCTGTTACTTGAATTTGTGATAAATATTGACGATGACCATTCATTTTTTGGTATCCTTTTCTTCTTTTCTTCTTGAAAACAAGAACTTTGTCTCCTTTTAAATGTTTTAATACAGTTGCTTTAACTGAAGCTCCGTCAATTTTAGGTGTACCAATGGTTATCTCCCCATCAGAGTCCTTTAGCATCACGGTGTCAAAACTTAATTGAGCTCCTTCTTCTGCTTGAAGACGATGAACAAAAATCTTTTGATCTTTCTTAACCTTGAATTGCTGTCCTGCGATTTCTACTATTACGTACATTTCTTGTATTTTTGTATTTTTTCCCTCTCAATTGGGGGTGCAAAGATACTAAGTTTTTATTCATTACCAAAAATAGTTGGTATAATTTTTACTTTTTTTCTTGGAATAATTCTTCCCATTGCTCAATACGCATAATAAATAGTTGATTTGAAAGAATTTAAATAGTGATAGTTTTTTATTGTTTCTTATTGAATAAACTTGTTTGTTTTTCTTGTTGATGATCGTTCTTAGAATATATAGTTAATTAAATGCTTAATCGAACTAAATAATTACACCAAAGAATGAGGATATAGCCAAAGAATGAAAATGATAAGATTTATAATATGTTATATTTAAGAATTTAATTTATTATCTTTGCTGAAATTATTTTATTTAGGATGAGTAATAAAGGATTTGAGTTTAAAACATTTAATAAGTTTAAGTATTTAGGGATATCTATTGTTGTTATTTCATTTCTATTGTTATTGTTTTTTGAATCAGAAAAAAGCTCTAATGATAATATTGCGAATGAAATCCAGTCTGAACTTAATATTGAATATAGTAACATCAAAGACTCAGGAGAGAGGTTTGTATATTATAAGAATAGTCTTGTCTCATGGTCAAGTAATGATATTCCTCTCCCGCGTGTTTATTCTGATAATCTCAATAATAATGTATTAAGACTTTCAAACGGTTATTATTTGCTTAAGAATGAAAAGAATGGAGATTCTATAGTTTTATATTTATCACTAATCAAAAAGGGATATTCTATAAATAACAATTATTTAAGGGATAACTTTAATCCTAGCTTCAATTTAGTAGGTAAAGAGCAAGTCAAATTATCTTTCCAAAAGAGCAAATATCCTTTGTTGATAAATAATAAGATAATTGCCTTTTTAGATTTTTCTAATTATTATCCAGAATCAAACTCATTTATTAGTTATCTTTTATCATTTCTTTACTTTATTATTATATTTTTTTTCTCTAAATTTATTTCAACCCTATTAACGAAGATAGTTCATATAAATAACTTTATTCGGTTTGTGTTTTTATTTATTTCTTTTTCTATTATTTATATAGCACTTCACTATCTTCAAATATCATATTTATTCAATAATTCAGATTTCTTTTCTCCAATAAGCAATACGTATGTCTATGTTAATAGTATTGGAGAATTATTATTGCTTCAAATACTAATATTTGTTTTTATCTCAAATATAAAACTTGGTTTAGCTAATAAAGTTAAATCCCTATCATTGGTATTGCTAATAACTGCTTTTTGGCTTTATTTATTTATTATTGACCTCCTTCTTAATTCGTATCAAAAAACGATCTCGTTAGCTGATATAATTAATCTTGATATTCCTGTTCTTATTGTCCTCTTTCAAATAATGTTAGGTAGTTATACTTTTTATTTATCAATAAAAAGAATTTTCTTTGAAATTGATAAAAATAGCAGAAATGGGAGGTTAGATTTATTATTTTTATTGATAGTTAGCATTGTGTCTTCTTCAGTTTTATTTAATAGTTTATATCTTATTTCATTATTTATTTTGGGTATATCCTTCTATATATTGTTGATAGTTGTGATGAATGAATTATCGGCAAAAAATAAATTATCATCAATTCTTTATATAGTTTTAGTTCTTGTTTTGTTCTCTCTAATAAATGGGATACTTATTTATAATAATAGTAATAATAAAGAAAGAAATTATATTGAAGAAGGATTAAGAGATATGTCAAAAGACGATGATAAGAGGGCGGAAGCAATATTGCTTAAAATTGAAAAATCAATATTGCAAGATAATCAATTCCAGTTAAATCTTATTAAAGAATCAAACGAGGAGGTTGAAGAGTATATAACAAATACTTATTTAAACGAATTAAATAAATTTTATAGTACAGAAATCTTAATATGTTATTCTGATGAGCTATTGCTTATTCATTCAATAGGGAAACCCATAAACAGTAAAGAATATATTTATTCAAGGCTCTCAAATTCAATAAATGTAGGGAAGAGTAAATCGATTTTTAAGGAGAGTAAAGGTTTAACAGAAAAGGTGTATTTAGCATATTTTGAAATAAAAGAAGAAAAGAAAACTAAGATTATTTTTATTGACTGTGTTAGAAAGAAGGCATCAAAGGAAATGGGATATCCTGATTTGTTAATTAGCGAAGAGTTAAAGGAGGATGAGCTACGTGTAGATTTAAATCATTATGGTGTTTATCAAAATAATAAATTAGTTTTACAAGTTGGAAATTACAATTACCCATCAATTCTTACCCATAAAACTAACTCTTGGTATCATTTAAATGGTTTTTCTCATTATACAATTAAAAAAGAGAAAAGTAATTCAGTTTGGATCGCAAGTATAAAAGACGAAACCCTATCTGATAAATTGTCCTTACCATCATATTTATTCCTTATTTCTTCAATAATAATATTGATCTTGCAAATAATAATAAATCCCAAAAGGCTTCTTTCAATTAAGAATATAACCCTGAGCAATAGTTTGCAGATAACCCTAATAGGAATTTTTTTAATTTCATTTATTGTTTTTGGGAGTATGTCGGTTAAATACTTCAATAAGTTAACCTATAATACAAATAAAGATATATTATTAGAGAAGACTCAGTCGATATCTTATTCTTTAGAAAACTTCTTTGAAAATGACAATATTCAATCAGATGATATTTATTATAAATTAGTAGAACTCTCTAATACATTTCTAACAGATATTAATATTTTTGATAGAAATGGGTTCTTGTTAAATACATCTCGCCCAAAAGTTTTTTCTCAAGGAATAATTAGTAAATTTATTAATCCAAAAGCATTAAATCTACTTAACACAAGCTCTACTCCATTAATATATCAGGAAGAAAGAATTGGGAATAGAGATTATAGTGCTTCCTATATGCCAATTGAAACAGAAGATGGAACTATTGGTTATTTACATATCCCATATATAATCCAACAAAAGAAAATTGAAGATAAGATTCTTGAATTTGTTTCTGCTTATATAAACGTATATATTCTATGGATAACCTTAGCTTTAATAATATCAATACTTCTTTCTAATTTTATTACTAGACCATTACGACAACTACAGGAAAGGTTGAAAGGAATTAAATTAAATCAAAGAAATGAAAAAATTCAATGGTCGAGACAAGATGAATTAGGGGATTTGATTTTTTCTTATAACTCTATGGTTGATCAATTAGAAGAGAGTACGGAATTATTGAAAAAAGAAGAGAGAGAAGGTGCTTGGAAGGAAATGGCAAAGCAAGTTGCACATGATATAAAAAATCCTTTAACCCCAATGAAGCTTTCCATTCAACAGCTTCAACGACTCCAAAATACCGATATAGTTAAATTTCATGAAAGATTTCAAGAACTTTCGCCTGCATTAATTGAACAAATCAATACCCTCGCTAAAATTGCTTCAGAGTTTTCTGATTATTCCAAAGACAAAAGAAGTCTCAATGAAATAACTGATATATCGGAATGCATAAGAACAGCTATAGAAGTTTTTGAAAATCAAGAAAATATTACCATAAAGTATATTAGTGAATTAAAAAATAATATTTTAGTTTTAGGGGAGAAACAACAATATATTAGAATCTTCAATAATTTAATAAAGAATGCAGTTCAAGCACTTTATGGTAAAAAAGAAGGGATAATAGAAATCGTGCTCAAAGAAGAAAATCAAGTATGTATTATCTCTATAATTGATAATGGTTATGGCATTTCAAAAGAAAACCAATCAATGATATTTTCTTCCCAATTTACAACCAAGGTAGATGGAAGCGGCTTAGGTCTTTCTATTGTAAAAAACATAATTGAGATAGTGGGAGGGAAGATTGACTTTGTATCGGAAGAGGGTCAAGGAAGTAAATTTAATATTAGCTTACCTATATGGAAACCTTAATTCAATTAAAACGTAATTAATGATTACGAATATATAAAAAAATATTGTACTTTTGTAGATTATTACTATGAAAAATAAGAAATAAATTAAATATATGAGAATCAAGAGTTTTTTTGTTTTTTTATTAATTAGCATTTCAAGTTTAGGTGCATTTGCTCAAAAACAAAGCTTAACAGAAAAGGCTGACGAGGCTTTCTTTGCTCAACAATACACAATTGCAGTTGATTTGTATAAGGATGCCTATGCCGATATAAACTTAAATCGTCAAGAAAGAGACAGGATTTTATTTCAACAAGCTGAATGTTATCGTTATATGGATGATAGGGATCAGGCAATTAAAACCTATCAAAGGCTTGTTAAAGCAAGGTATTACACTGCTCAGCCTAAGATATTTCTTCACATGGCTGACTTTCAACGATTCAAAGGAGATTGGGATGAGGCAGAAATAAACTACAAAGAATATTTAAAATTAGTTCCTAGTGATGAGCTTGCACAAAGAAGGCTTTCCTCAATTGCTCTTGCTAAAAGTTGGATGCAAAAGCCAACAAAGCATCAAATAAAAAATGAAAAAAATGTAAATACTGAATGGAATGAATGGTTCCCTAAGTTTTTAAAGCCAGATAATACAGATGAATTAATGTTTACCTCTTCACGTTCCGTAGGAGATGTAGATGAATTAGATGTTTGGACAGGAGAATTTCTTTCCAATGTCTTTACAACTCAAAAACTTAAAAGTGGAGAATTGTCAGAGGCAAATCCTTTTACAGAAATTGATGTTAACTCCGACAATGCCAACGAAGGAGAATTAGTAATTCTCAGTAATGGTAAGCTAAAGAATTATTATTTTTCACGTTGTAACATTATACAAAACAAAGGGCTTAATTGTGCTATCTATAGCCGCCCAATCAAACCAGCAAAAGGAAAAGCAAAGAAAGACAAATCTAAAGAAACAGCTAATAAAGGAGGGGCTTCTACCCAAGAAACAGTCCAAACATTTGCGAAACTTGATTTAGGAGATACTACCTATAACTACCTTCACCCTGCTGTTTCTTCTAATGAATTAACAATATACTTTTCTTCAAACCGACCTGGAGGACAAGGAGACTATGACCTTTGGAAAGCAACAAGAGAAAATATTAATGAGCCATTTTCAAGTGTAACCAACCTAGGAAAAAAAATAAACACAGAAGGAAAGGAGCAATTCCCAGCTCTTAGATCTGATACGAGACTATATTATTCTTCTGATGGATTAGCAGGACTTGGAGGGTATGACCTATTTTATTCTGAATATAAAAATGATGACTGGACAGAACCGGTTAATTTAAGATACCCAATAAATACTCAATATGATGAAATAGGTATTATTTTCACTCCTAACGATGATGAGTCAATTGCTGCTGAAGAATCTGGATATTTCTCATCCAATAGAGCAGGTGGAATTGGTGGAGATGATATTTACTCATTCTATCGTGCACCTCTGCTTTTCACCATTAAAGGAATAGTAAGAGACGATAAATCAATGCAACTTGTTGAAGGCGCTAAGGTAAAGCTTCTTGGTTCAGATAAATCATCAGTTGAAACTCGTACTGATAGAAAAGGCGGATATGAATTTACTGAAAAACAAGTTAAATATAATGTAAAATATACTATTCAGGTTTCTCAGATAGATTATATGAACGAGGAAGCAATTGAATCGACAGAGGCACTAACAACAAGTAAGGATATCGTTTGTGATTTTCGCTTAAAACCAATTGCAAAAGAGCCAGTAGTTCTACCCGAAATTCGTTATGATTTGGCAAAATGGAATTTAAAAGATCAATATCTTGATTCTCTTTCCGATCTATTGGTTGTTTTAGTTAACAATCCTTATTATGTTGTTGAACTTCGTTCCCATACAGATATTAGACCTTTCCCTCAAGTGACCAATGACACTCTTTCACAACGTAGGGCAGAGGCTGTTGTAGATTTTCTTTTTTCAAGAGGAATTGACCGCGAAAGATTAATACCTAAGGGATTTGGTGATAGGATACCACGAACCCTATTAAAAGATACCGAATCTGAATTCAAAGGTAAAAAATACATATTCCCAAAAGGAGTAACCCTAACAGAAAGCTATATCAACTCCCTTAAAACTTATGAAGAAAAAGAAGCAGCTCATCAATTAAATCGTCGTTCTGAATTTAGAGTAGTTAGAACAGATTATGTCCCTTCTGAAATGCTTGATAGCCTAGAAGATGCTGCTCTAAATAAGCCAATTGTTGATATGGTTAAAGGCAATAAACCACTTCCAATAACAAATGTTCCAATAGTTTATTCCGACAGCAATATTAAACTAACGATGATTAATGGAAATAAGTCAATGCTTTACATTATTCTTAATGGAGCTAATGTCCCTGCGGTTTATGACGAAAGATATAAAGATGCAGCTGTAATGGATTGGGATGTAGCAATGAATTTCCTACTAAGTGGGAGAATAACAAAAGATGATTTTAGAGATAAAGATAAGGCTTTCGACAAAGAAGGTAATATATTAGATGAATCAGTTCTTACTTTCAAAACGGCATATATAGGTAAACATAGTGCTGATAAATATGAGGTATTAGTTAAGAAAGGAATGACCGAAAAGATGATAGTAAATAAAAATGGAATTGCAAACTTTGGAAGATTCCGTTTAGATAAAGCAAAGGCAGAGCTAATTTTTGAGGATTAGATAATCAAATTTCCTTTTCCGTTATAAAATAAATTTCAAATAAGACTTGAAGTCATTCAGGTCTTATTTTTTTTCCCATTATTGAAGCCAAGAGATGCAAAAATGAAACGCAGAAAGAATTTTCTAAAACGAAGATTCAATAAAATAAGACCTTTGTAAAATCCAACGCACTCTTTAAATAAGTTTTTATGTATCTTTGAGGGCAGATTAGTGCTCTGAGTTTAGATCTATACTTTCCCGTTTACACAAAATATTGTACAGTTTCCTTACTCAAAATTTTTCCTTAATAAAAAAGTTTTTTTCCTTAATATAAATTCAATTAGATTAAATCTATTTTCCTACAAACCTTTCACCCCTTTGTGGTAATCATGAAAATCCTTTAATCTTGTAAATCCTGATTCTGATCAAAAAGCTTACTAATAATTTTTCTTTAACTTATTTTTGAAGAAGTTCCCTCTAAATTTCTTTTTCTCACATTGTAGATTTGGTACTTTTCTATTGTACGCTTTCCTTTGTAATTCCTATTTAATCTCTCTATCCAATTGGTTGAGTATATCATATTGCGTATATTATAGTCATAGTTGATATAAGTAAAGTATAATCTATACCTATCTTTATCTGCTACAAGATCTGCAAAACTTGTGAGTTCCATCTTATTAATATTGCAAAGATAAGCAAAAAAAAGACTTAACAATCTGTTTGTTAGTCTTTAATGTTGATTTTTACCGTGCAGCGGTCTTAAAATAGTATCATGAAGGGAGAAATAATAAAAAACTATGTATCTTTGCAAGCCTTATTGATATGAAGAATATAAAACTAGAACAAAAAATAGGGTTTGATCAAATACGTCAATCCATAAAAGATAACTGCTTGAGTTTGGGAGGGGAGGACTTTGTTGATAGAATGGAATTTTCTTCCAACTACGAAAAAGTTCTTTCTTTGCTTAATATGACCGAGGAATTACGCCAAATTTTTGTTACAAATCAAGTTTTCCCTTCTTCTAATTATTTTGATATGAGGATTGAGATTGAAAGACTACGTCTTGAAGGAACATTTATCTCCCAATCATCACTTTTTGATCTAAAATCTTCTTTACATACAATTAATGAGTGTTTATATTTCTTCCTTAGGGCCGAACCCGAGAAATACCCTACTCTAAAGGCACTTTCTCGAGATATTTATATAGATAAAGATTTATTGATTTTTTCTAATCGTTTGATTGATGAAAAGGGAGTGTTTTACGATACTGCTTCTCAATATCTTGCTATTATTCGTTCCAATAAGAGGA
>JALNVJ010000058.1 GCA_023227645.1 Bacteroidales bacterium
AACCCATAAATCAAAATCTTGTTTTGAACGCCCATAGGGATTAAGTGGCTTTAAGTTTGGGATAATATTATGATCATCATCATATCCATTTTCACCTTCTCCATAAGTAGCTGCCGAAGAAGCATAGACCAAAGGTATGGTATTAAATGTACAAATCCTAAAAATATTCTTCGAATAATTAAGATTCAGATCTAAAAATATCTTCCAATCAAACTCTGTCGTATCTGTTCTTGCTCCTAGATGGAAAACAAATTCAATTTTGTTTGCATTTTTTTCAAACCAATTAATAAATTCATTTCTATCTATCTTTTTGGCATATTGAAGGTTAGAGTAATTGTTCTTTTTTGATTTGCTTTTGAAATCATCAACAATAATAATATCATTCCTTCCAAGTTTATTCAACTTACTTACCATACAACTTCCTATAAAACCTGCAGCGCCTGTAACTACTATCATAATTATTAATATTGTGAATTTTAAACTTATACGATTATTATAATTAAATGTTCCATACTATTGTTCAAATGGAGTTCTATCAACTGTTGAAACATATTCTATCATATTTTCATAAACCTCTCTCCATCCCTTCCATTGATATCTCTCACACATTGATTCATTGTGCCAAATACTAATAAAATCGCCCTCAACCCCTATTACTTCATTAGCAATTTGCTTTACTTTATCAATTGCCTCCTTAGTGCTTAAACCCATCCCATTTTTAAGAGCAACGTCCATAACTGCAAAAGGATGAAGCCTTAATTTTGTTTCTCCATCTATCTCTAAATCATAGAAATTATAACCCGAGCAAATCCCTGCCCTAAATCCAATAATATCTGAATATCCCATGGAATAATCATCTGTGATAGTATTATTGATTAAACTTCTAAATGATATTGGCAACCTAAATCTTAGGTAATGAAATCTACTTCTGAAAACAGGTTTATGAATAACTTGTAATAATTCTTTAATTTGAATCGTCAGTTCTTCCTCCTCATCAAATGAAGCGTAAGAGGGGTGAATTCCAACCTTTGCATAATCACAAAGATATTTAATCAACATATGAAACTTCTTATTATAGGGAGAGATATTTTTATCAAATTTACCATAATGCCCAAAAAGAATAAAGTAAATGGTTTTGAGTTTATATTTCTTAATTAGAGAAATTTGATAATCAAAAGTATCGTAAGGATCTTGCTTCCCTAGAAACAATACATTGAATCTATATACAATTTCAGAAAAATTCCCTACAAGAAGATCTCGTATAAACCCAACAGCTTTCCTACTTATCCCCTTCTGTTTAATTGAATATGCAGAATCGACATCTATAGTATTATAAAAACGAAAATAATGCTTAGTAAACTCTAAATCTGGATATATTTCTTTGAGCTTTTCTCCAAATAGCTTCGCCCAAATATTAACAATTGGCTTATGGAGAAAAGAGTTCTTAAAAGCAAAACTCTCTTGATAACGAAACCTTCCGTGGATATCTTGAATAAATGGCAGGTATTCTTCATACCTTGAAACAAAATAAAAAGAGGCTGCAAATATATCAAAAGGTAATATTGAGTCTTTCGCATAAGTCCTAAATACAGCAGGATTACCTTTATAATCAAATATATTTAATTCTTTTATTTCAATTACTGTTTCAAAAAGCAAATCTGTTGAACAAATATATGGTTCTAGCCCTACTCTATTTTTAGAATATGAGAATTTAGCTCCTTCATAATTTACAAAAAAATCTCTATTGGTTGTTATTTTGTAATCAACACCCAGAATATCTTTAAATATCAAATTTAGAGTATAACCTACCCTATTTGTAATTTTATCTATGAAAATAAGAAGCATACAATCCTTTCTAACGTAATTCAAAGTTTTCTCCCAAATATTTTAATCGAACTTGTTCATCTTCAGCAAGTTCTTTAGGAGTACCAGCCTTCAACACCGATCCTTCAAATAACAGATATGCTCTATCAGTAATTGTCAGGGTTTCGTGAACATTGTGATCTGTTATTAAAACTCCAATATTTCTTTCTTTTAATTTTGCAACAATATTTTGAATATCTTGAACTGCAATAGGGTCAACCCCTGCAAATGGCTCATCTAGAAGTATAAATTTAGGGTCTGCCGCCAAAGCTCTAGCTATTTCAGTTCTTCTTCTTTCTCCTCCCGATAATTGATTCCCTTTACTTTTTCTAATATGATTAAGTCCAAATTCGTTAAGCAAATCAACCATTATCCTTACTCTTTCTTTTTGAGTCAGGTCTCTAAACTCCAAAACTGCCATAATATTATCCTCAACTGATAGGGTTCTAAAAACAGAAGCCTCTTGAGCTAAATAACCCACCCCTAGTTGAGCTCTTTGATACATTGGCATATCTGTTATTCTTTGATCATCAAGAAAAACCTCACCGCTATAAGGCTTAATCAGTCCTACCATCATATAAAAAGTTGTCGTTTTTCCAGCACCATTAGGACCTAATAACCCTACTATTTCACCTTGATTTACCTCAATTGAAACACCTTTAACAACAGTTCTTTTCCTATATTTCTTGACAACTTCCTCTGTGTATAATTTCATCGCTAAGAATAAACAGTTTTATTATTTGTTTTATTGTTTACAGATTAATTATTAAATCAATAATCAACCTATTAATCAGCAAAGATAAATAAATTATTTCAAAAAGGCTTATCTTTGCAATTATAAATAATTCTACAATCCAACAATAATATGAATATATTCAAACACAAACAAAAGCTATTACATATTCTAAAAAGAAAAGATGAACATTCAATTCATTCTCCCTACATGTTTGATTTATATAATAAACAAATAAAGAAAAATAGAAAAAAACCAAACAAATTAATTGCATCTCTTGAGAATGAATTTGGTAACGAGAATATTATTAAAATTCCTTCTTCATATATTGAATTTCAGAATATACAAACGAAAATAACGGAGAAGACCATTCTTTGTATAGAAAACCCATATCAGAACAAAGATACTTATATGGAATTTTATAAAATATCCAACGATCCAAGGACTCTTGTAAGTGTGGATTTATTCTTTTTGGGATTAACATCACAAAATAAAGACCTTAGTCGTCAGCATTATATATTTTAGAAATAAAAAACTCTCTCCTAAAAAGGAGAGAGTTAAATGTCTTAAAAATTATAATATTTAATATTATAATTTTATTGTATCCTTGTTAGCGTTCAAAAACTGATACTCCAAAAGGCTAAAATTATTATCTTCTAATAATTTTATTTTTGTCTTATAGGTTCTTTCCCATTTCTTTAGTTTAGACAAAAAGAATCCTTTTGTAAGGTACGAATGAACGAAAGGATGAAGGATTATTGTTAAGTTTTTCTCGTTTTGCTCTTGGACTAAATATTTTAGGTCATTTTCAATCTCATCTACAATTATTATTGAAGATTTAATTTTGCCTGTTCCTCCACATACTGGACATATTTCAGATAAATCAAAAGCTATCACCGGTCTAACCCTTTGACGTGTTATCTGCATTAAACAGAATTTACTCAAAGGTAAAATTGTGTGTCTGGCCTTATCTCTTGACATCAGCTCAGTCATTTTACTATAAAGTATTTTTCTGTTAGTTGCTAAATTTAAATCAATATAGTCAATAACTATTATCCCTCCAATATCTCTCAATCTCATTTGTCTGGCAATTTCCTCAGTGGCTTCCATATTAACCATTAAGGCATTCTCTTCTTGATCTTGAGATGATTTACTTCTGTGTCCGGAATTAACATCAATAACACATAATGCCTCTGTTTGTTCAATTACCAAATAAATACCCGACCTAATAGTTACAACCTTCCCAAAAGAATTACGAATTTGATTTGCTACA
The DNA here is from genome assembly GCA_023227645.1 of Bacteroidales bacterium. Classification (GTDB taxonomy): domain Bacteria; phylum Bacteroidota; class Bacteroidia; order Bacteroidales; family P3; genus UBA10566. Next base: position 3,870 of record JALNVJ010000058.1, read on the forward strand.
CCAAATTGATCGAAAATAGGAGTTTGTAATTTATAGTGGCGAACCAAATCTACTTTTTCAGGAGATATAGTTTTCATATATGCCTTCAAGTCTTCGAACATTTCCGCACTATTTACATAGACGTTAGTAAAATCATCAGATAATAAATCACGAAGAATTGCAGTTGATTTGTCAATCTCAGAAACAAGTTTATTAGGGGGGAGGGTCTTAGGTAATTTCTTGTAAATTACATCCCATTTCGATAATAAATTTTTTAAATCTGCATCTAATTCAGCAACATTTTGATTTTCAGCAACCGTTCTTATTATTACTCCAAAATTGTTTGGACGAATACTTTGGATTAAACGCTTAAGTCTATTTCTTTCATCAACACTCTTAATTTTTGATGAAATTGAAATCTTATTTGAAAATGGAATTAAGACCAAATATCTCCCAGCAAATGAAAGCTCAGAAGTCAGTCTTGGCCCTTTTGTAGAAATAGGTTCTTTAGCAATTTGAACTAAAATAATTTGTCCTTGCTTTAAGACATTATTAAGTTTCCCATTTTTTTCTAAATCAGGTTCTAATTTCATTGTCTCTATAAAAACACTCTTAGCATCACCGCTGATTGTATTTCGAGTGAATTTATCTAAAGAATTGAAATGAAGTCCTAAGTCAAGATAATGTAGAAATGCATCTTTCTCGTGTCCAACATCAACAAACGCCGCATTAAGGCCTGGCATAATCTTCCTAACAGTACCTAAGTAGATATCGCCAACAAGATGACTTGTTTCGTTTTTTTCTTGGTGTAATTCTACTAGTTGCTTGTCCTCAAGCAAAGCGATTTCAACTCCCAAATCCTTTACATCAATTATTAAATCTTTATTCATAGGAGCCGTAAATATTATTAAAAGAAATATTGCAAAGCATTAAAGCTAAATAATACTTCGCAATATTTAAATTTTTGAAATTATATTTCTATAAATCAAAAAAATATTAAGAAAACTATTTCTTATTCTTATGTCTGTTCTTACGCAAACGTTTTTTACGCTTGTGAGTTGCCATTTTATGGCCTTTTCTTTTCTTTCCGCTTGGCATTTTCTTAAATATTAAATTATTTTACATTTGTTTTAATCTCACTCATAAAAGTCTTAGAAGGCTTGAATGATGGGATATTATGTGCAGGGATAATAACAGTTGTATTCTTTGAAATATTTCTACCTGTTTTTTCTGCTCTTCTTTTAATGATAAAGCTTCCAAAGCCTCTTAAATATACATTATTACCTTTTCCAAGAGAATCCTTTATAACTTCCATAAAAGTTTCAACTGTCGCTTGAATGTTAACTTTCTCTAATCCTGTTCTTAGTGCAATTTCTGCAACGATTTCAGCTTTTGTCATTTCTTTTTGATATTTATTTGATTAAAAATTAATTCTTTAATTCCAATTCGTCTAATCATTTCTTGATTACAAACATTTTGCAAAGATATAAAAACATTTTTTCAAACAAAACAAATTTGTTCATTTTCAATCAGTTTAATTTTTTTTTTGGTGTTTTCTTTTTTTATTTAAGAAGAATAGTGCATATAAACAGTTGTTATTTAGCTACTTAGAAAATATACTTTTGTTTTGATTAAAAAAAACAAATCTACCTTACATTAGTCATTTAGAATTAATTAATGTGATAATTAACCCCGAAATATTACAATATTAAAACTATTTTATATATTTGCAACAATAAATAGTCGTTTTATATTGCTGAATTTTAAAAAATTTGAATTATGAATGGGGTTAATAAAGTTATTTTAATTGGAAATTTAGGTAAAGATCCTGAGATTATTGTTTTTGACGGCATAAAAAAAGCTAGTTTTACATTAGCTACCTCCGAATCATATAAAAATAAAGATGGTGAAAAAATTGAACAAACTGAATGGCATAATATTATTTGCTGGAGAAATCTGGCCGATAATGCTGAAAAAATCTTGAAGAAAGGAATGCATATATACGTTGAAGGGAAATTAAGAAACAATCATTGGGAAGACAAAGATGGGAACAAAAGGCATTCAATTGCAATTGTTGCAGATGATTTTATTCCATTGACCCGAAATAATAATACTCAAAATGTGACAAATCAAGTTCATAATGCCAATCCAAGCATAAGCTTATCAAGTATTATTAATGACTTTCCAGAAGGGGACGATTTAGGGGACTTGCCATTCTAATCTATTTTAAGGGACTGGATCATATCCACTACCTCCCCAAGGATGGCATCTAAATATTCTCTTTATCGCAAGCCAACCTCCTTTAAAAGGACCATATTTTTTTATTGCCTCAAGTGAGAATTGAGAACAAGTTGGGGAAAATCTGCATGTTGATGGTGTATGTGGAGATATTGCTGTTTGATAAAACCTTATTATACCAATAAATATATAATAAAAAAACTTATTGATTATTTTGACTATCATTTTCAATCTGGCTTTTGGTATTAAGAATTACTCTATTTAATATCTTTCTAACCGACTCATCAACAGTTTTAAAATCAGGCAAAGATTTACTTATCAATGATACTGCAATATTTAAATCACAAGATTCATCCTTTGCAAACTTATTAATAACATCTTTATTAAGCCTATAACTTTCTCTAATCAATCTCTTTGCCCTATTTCTACTTACAGACAGCTTTTGATACCTTTTGGGAGACAATAATAAGACCTGAACCTTAGAGGAGCTGTAATTAGTTTTAACGATATACTTAACACTAAAAGGATAGATAAGAAAACTTTGTCCTTTAGAAAATAAATTTTCTATATCAATTCTATTACACAGTCTTTCCTTTTTAGCAAATTGATACATTAGTCATTATTGTTTGCCTTTGGTTTTGGCGTTCTTTTGGTAGTAACTTTCAAGGTAACAGAAGCTTTTTTATCGGTTTTCTTATTAAACTCTTCATCAATCTTTTCTTCATGCTCGGACATTTCTTCTGGAGTTAAAGATAGATACTTATCAATAGCCATAATCATTGACGGAGTAATAGGAGTTGGAGCAGGAATAATAGTTTTTATTTTTGCATCTTTTAAAGAAGCCTGAGTACTTATTCCAAATGCTGCAAAATCTATTTTCTGATGATTATAGCCAGGAAAACTTTGTACAAATGATTTAACCCCAATCGGACTAAACATCACTATCATATCAAATTTTGTAATATCCAAGTCAGTTAAATCATTTGGTACAGAGCGATACATTACTGATTTAGTGTATTTAATCTTATTCTTGTCCAAAAGCTTAAAGTTCTCGACAGAAGTATCTTCGGAACAAGGATATAAGAAATTCTCTTCCTTGTGTTTTAACATAGTATCAATTAACTCTGAAAACTGCAATTTACCATAAAAAATCTTTCTTTTTCTGTACTGGATATAATTCTGCAAATAATTTGCGATACTCTCAGTAACACAGAAAAACTTCATTGATTCAGGAATAACTACTCTTAATTCTTTCGACAATTTGAAATAATTATCTATAGCTAATTTACTAGTTACAATTACTGCACTATGATCTAAAATATTAATCTTAGATGCTCTAAACTCTTTGTTGGTTACTCCATTAACATCAAAGAACTTCTTAAAGGTTAATTTGACATTATGTTTGTCTATTAATATCTTATATTGAGACTTTTCAATATCAAGAGGTGCAGGTTGAGAAACAAGAATATTTTTTATCATTGGTTTAGACATAAACTTATTTTTTCCGAATATTTAAGACTCTATTAAAGACTTATATATTATTATTAATGGTATAAATTCTAGAATGCAAAGATAAACAAATAAATAGAATTTTGATAACTTTGTCTCACTCAAAACTAAGAGCAGTCCCTTTACTAGACTAATTAGCAAGAGTATAGAAAAGGCAATTAATATTACTATTAGTAAGTTACCTTTTAAACTATAAGGTGAGAAATAATATAAATAAAGTAGAGGTAACATAACAAGTCCGTTGATAAAGTAGAAACCTAACTGATTGGAATTGTAATGGAAGCATAATAATCTTGCTCTAAATAGTTCTCCAAAGAAATAAACTAAAACATATTTGGATAAACAATAGATACTAATACCAAGGTAGAGAATAAGGAATATTCCAAAATGAGATTTAATGGGAAAATAGGAATAATAATTATATTGACTAATAGGTATATAACATAGTAGAGCTATTATTGGCATAAAGAGAAAAAAGAGAAAAATCAATAAGGTTAAATGGTTAAATGTACCCCTAATTAGATTCTTTATCTTTGTAGAAAAGATCTTTATTAATACAGCGTAAAAGATTGTTACTAGGAAAATAACCCCATAAATCCAACCTTCAGCAAATGAATTTGGTCTCTCATAAAACTTCATATTTTGGCTAACATATGTCTTATGGCGAAACAATGATTCTCTTTCTACTAAAGGCTCTAAATTAGAATTTAAAGTCTTAATAATATAATCTTTGAACCCTACAATACTAGTATCTTTTTCAACAGAATCAGTTACAATAAATATCGGATTACTTATTTCAATAGGCTTACTTACAACAAGATGATTGATAGTAGTATCTTGCATTATTCTATCTTGCTATAATAATTTTCTTATTAATTATACTATTATCTGATCTAATGGACAAATAATAT
>JALNVJ010000059.1 GCA_023227645.1 Bacteroidales bacterium
CTTAAAATTCTAAAAAAGATATGGCAGACTTAAATGTAAAAAGAGTTAAATCAAGCGAGATTGAATTTAAAGATCGTCTTGTAAGTATCAACAGAGTTACCAAAGTAACTAAAGGTGGTAGAACTTTTAGTTTTTCAGCTATTGTTGTGGTAGGAAATGAAAATGGAGTTGTTGGATACGGTTTAGGAAAAGCAAAAGAAGTAACTTCAGCTATTGCTAAAGGTATTGATGATGCTAAGAAGAATTTAATAAAGGTTCCTGTTCTAAAAGGAACTTTACCTCACGAACAAACTGGAAAGTATAGTGGAGCAAGAGTATTTTTGAAACCAGCTGCTCCAGGAACTGGAGTAATTGCAGGTGGTGCTATGCGTGCTGTATTAGAAAGTGTTGGAGTAAAGGACGTTTTAGCTAAATCTAAAGGTTCTTCAAATCCACATAGTGTTGTAAAAGCTACAATAGATGCATTGATTCAATTGAGAGACCCTTATACAATTGCGAAATTGAGGGGAATTTCTTTGGATAGAGTTTTTAATGGATAATAATAAGGTAAGACATGAAAGTAAGAGTTACACAAATTAAAAGTGGAATCGGAAGAACGCTTCGTCAAAAAAACACCTTGGCTTCTTTAGGGTTGCGTAAAATCAATCAAACTAAGGAACACGAATTAACTCCTCAGATAAAAGGGATGATTGCAAAGGTTAATCATTTAGTTAAGGTAGAAGAAATTTAATTAATAACACTGTTAAAATATAGTAATCATGGATTTAAGTAATCTTAAACCTGCAGAAGGCTCAACAAAAAACCGCAAGAGAATCGGTAGAGGTCAAGGTTCTGGTAGAGGAGGCACTTCAACAAGAGGTCATAAAGGAGCAAAATCAAGATCTGGTTATTCTCGTAAGATAGGTTTTGAAGGAGGTCAAATGCCATTATATAGACGTTTACCAAAATTTGGTTTCAAAAATATCAATAGAGTTGAATATTCAGCAATTAATTTAGATGCAATTAATTCTTTAGTTGAAGAAAAAAATATTACTGACATTACTTTAGAAGTACTAAAAGAAAATGGTTTAGTATCTTCAAAAGATAGAGTGAAAGTATTAGGTAGAGGCGAATTGAATTTTAAAGTAAATGTTTCTGCAAATGCTTTCTCTTCAGCTGCTAAAGCTGCAATTGAAGCAAAAGGAGGCGTTGTAACAATAATCTAATATAAAATAATGAAAAGATTTATCAATACTCTTAAGAATATCTGGAATATCAAGGATCTTAGAACAAGAATCTTATATACATTAGCTTTAGTGTTAATTTATAGAATTGGATCTTTTGTTGTATTACCAGGTATCAATCCCGGTGATTTATCAAACTTACAAGCTCAAACTAAAGATGGAGTATTAGGGTTGTTAAATATGTTCTCAGGAGGTGCGTTTTCTAATGCTTCAATATTTGCATTAGGAATTATGCCCTACATTACTGCATCAATTGTTGTTCAATTGCTTACCATGGTGGTCCCTTATTTTTCTAAAATGCAAAAAGAAGGAGAAAGTGGTAGAAATAAGATAAATCAACTAACACGATGGTTAACAGTTATTGTTACTCTTTTCCAAGCATTTGCTTATCTTACAAACCTTAGATTTCAGCTTCAAGGAGCTACAATTTATAGTATTACAGGTAGTGATAGTCTTAACTTTTTCAATTGGGCTCTTCCAATGTCTGTAATGCTTACTAGTGGTACATTATTTGTAATGTGGCTTGGTGAAAGAATTACAGATAAAGGAATTGGTAATGGTATTTCATTATTAATTATGGTAGGTATCGTTGCAAGATTACCTTTTTCTCTATTCGCTGAATTTGCTTCAAGAATGGAAGAACAAGGAGGAGGTCTTGTGATATTTTTCGTTGAATTGGTAGTATTATTAATAGTAATTATGCTATGTATCTTATTAGTTCAAGGAACAAGAAGGATCCCTGTACAGTATGCAAAAAGAATTGTTGGCAACCGTCAATATGGTGGTGCTCGTCAATATATACCAATTAAAGTTAATGCAGCTGGTGTTATGCCAATAATTTTTGCTCAAGCAATAATGTTTATTCCTGTAACTTTATTTGGTTTTTCTGATTCTGAAAGTATGCAAGGAGTTAGGGCTGCTTTATCTGATTTTCAAGGATTTTGGTATAATTTAATATTTGCGATTGTAATTATTGCATTTACTTATTTCTATACAGCAATTGCAATTAATCCAAAGCAAATGTCTGATGATATGAAAAAGAATGGTGGTTTTATTCCAGGTGTTAAACCAGGAAAAAGAACAGAAGATTTTTTCGATAATGTTCTTTCAAAAATAACTCTACCAGGATCAATTTTCCTTGCAATTATTGCAATTCTACCAGCATTTATTGGTTTGTTTGGTGTTAATTCACAGTTTGCTCAATTTTATGGTGGAACTTCATTATTGATTTTAGTAGGTGTTGTATTAGATACTTTACAACAAATAGAAAGTCATTTATTGATGCGTCATTATGATGGTTTAACAAAATCAGGCAGAATAAAAGGTAGATCCTCTCAAATGTAATTTGATGATGTTTAAAAAAAATATGATATATACTAGAACTACTGTTGAAATTAATGAATATAGATTAAGTTCTCTATTAGTTGGAGAAGCTTTATCACAAGTAGGTAAGTTTATTAAACCAGGTGTTACTACTTTAAGTTTAGATAAAATTGCTGAAGAGTTTATAAGAGATAATGGAGCTATACCCGCTTTTAAAGGCTTTAATGGGTTCCCAGCATCTTTATGCATATCTGTTAATGAAGTTGTAGTTCATGGAATACCTGGGAAAAGAGAAATAAAAGAAGGTGATATAGTATCAATTGATTGTGGAACAGAATTAAATGGATGGGTTGGTGATTCAGCCTACACTTTTGCCCTTGAGGGAGTCTCTCAAGAAGCATTAGATTTAATGAAGGTTACTAAAGAGTCTCTGATATTAGGTATTGAAAAATGTAGAATAGGTAATAGGATAGGAGATTTAAGTTCTCAAATACAAAGTTATTGCGAAAAGCATGGCTATGGAGTGGTAAGAGAATTATGTGGGCATGGTGTTGGAAGAAAAATGCATGAAAATCCTGAGGTTCCAAATTATGGCAGAGCTGGATCTGGAATTAAATTTATTGAGGGAATGATTATTGCGATTGAACCCATGATAACGATGAAAGACAAGGCTGTTGTTTTTGAAAATGATGGTTGGACATGTAGGACACGTGACTACTCACTTGCTGCACACTTTGAACATGATATTGCAATAACAAAGAATGGACCAGATATCCTTTCAAGCTTTGAAAAAATAGAAGAATCAATAAAACAAAATAACAACTTAGTATTAATTTAATATGTCAAAACAAGCATCCATACAATTAGATGGAACCGTTATCGAATCTTTAGGAAATGCAATGTTTAAAGTTGAGTTAGAAAATGGACACGTAATAATTGCACATATTTCTGGTAAGATGAGAATGCATTATATTAAAATTTTACCAGGTGATAAAGTGCAAGTTGAAATGTCTCCTTACGATTTAACTAAAGGTAGGATAACATACAGACACAAATAAGATTAAAATAATAAATAAACATTTTACCGACTATGAAAGTCAGAACATCAGTAAAGAAGAGATCTCCAGAGTGCATAATTGTACGAAGAAAAGGGGTTGTTTACGTTATTAACAAGAAGAATCCTAAATTTAAACAAAGACAAGGGTAAATAATTAAATTTAACAATAAAAAAAGTTTATGGCAAGAATTGCAGGTATAGACTTACCAAAAAACAAAAGAGGAGTAATTGGCTTAACTTATATCTTTGGTATAGGCAGAAGTCTATCATCTAAAATTTTAGCGAAAGCTGGAATTAGTGAAGATAAGAAGGTAAGTGAATGGACTGATGACGAACAAAATGTTATCCGTACCATAATCGGTGACGAGTTTAAGGTTGAAGGTACATTACGTTCTGAAGTTCAGATGAACATTAAACGATTGATGGATATCGGTTGCTACCGTGGAATACGTCATCGTATTGGTTTACCTCTTCGTGGGCAAAGTACTAAAAACAATGCTCGTACACGTAAGGGCAGAAAGAAAACAGTTGCAAACAAGAAAAAAGCAACTAAGTAATAATTAATTACTAACAGATGCGGATTACCTTTAAATATTATTTTGGAGCGTCTGTATTTATAAATTAAACAAAGGAGATTAAAGGAACATTATGGCAAAAAGTTCTAAACCAACGAAAAAGAGAGTAGTAAAAGTTGAACCACAAGGAAAAGCGTTCATTTTTGCATCATTTAATAATTGTATCGTTTCGTTGACAAATAATGCGGGACAAGTAATATCATGGTCATCGGCAGGTAAAATGGGTTTTAGAGGATCTAAGAAAAATACACCATACGCTTCTCAAATGGCTGCAGAAGACTGTGCAAAAGCAGCTTTTGACTACGGCTTAAGAAAAGTAAAGGTATTTGTTAAAGGTCCTGGTGCTGGACGTGAGTCCGCAATCAGAGCAATTAACACTTGTGGAATTGAAGTTATGGAAATAATGGATGTTACACCTGTACCTCACAATGGATGTCGTCCTCCAAAAAGAAGGCGTGTATAGTTATTTATTATTTGATTAAAAAGAAGAAATAGTTATGGCAAGATATACTGGTCCAAAAACAAAAATAGCAAGAAGATTTAAAGAACCAATATTTGGTGCTGATAAAACTCTTGACAGAAAAAATTATCGTCCAGGTCAACATGGACAAAGCAAGCGTAGAGCTAAGCAATCTGAATATGGAATGCAATTAATGGAAAAGCAAAAAGCTAAATATACTTATGGTATGTTAGAAAGACAATTCCGTAATGTTTTCGAAAAAGCTGCTCGTAAAGGTGGTGTTACAGGTGTTGTATTATTACAGTTGATAGAATCACGTCTTGATAACGTTGTTTTCCGTTTAGGATTTGCAAGAACAAGAAACCAAGCTCGTCAATTAGTTTCACATCGTCATATATTAGTAAATGGAGATTTGGTAAACATTCCTTCATATATGCTAAAACCTGGAGATGTTGTAGGTGTGCGTGAACGTTCTAAATCTTTAGAAATTATTACTGATTCATTAGAAGGAAAAGTAAATAGTTTTTCTTGGTTAGATCTTGATCGTTCAGCAATGAGCGGTAAGTTTATGAGCTATCCAGAGCGTTCTGATATTCCTGAAAATATCAATGAACAATTAATCGTTGAATTATATTCTAAGTAAGATTTAAAAATATATAAAATGGCCATATTAGCTTTTCAGCAACCTGACAAGGTTATAATGATTGAGTCGGATGATTTTAATGGAAAATTTGAATTTCGTCCACTTGAGCCTGGCTATGGAATGACAATAGGCAATGCATTACGTCGCATATTGTTATCTTCCCTAGAAGGTTTTGCAATTACCTCTGTTCGTATAGAAGGTGTTGAGCATGAATTTGCAACAATACCAGGGGTTATTGAAGATATGACAGAAATCATCTTAAACCTTAAACAACTCCGTTTTAAACGTCAAATTGAAGATGAAGAAAACGAAACAGTTAGTTTTACTTTTACAGGAAAGAATGTATTGAAAGCAGGTGATATCAATAAACACCTAAACAACTTTCAAATTATAAATACAGATATTGAAATATGTCATCTAGAACCTACTGTTAGCTTAACAATAGAACTCAATATTGAAAAAGGAAGAGGATACGTTCCGTCTGAAGAGAATAAAAAGCCAAACGATATTATTAATACTATATCAATTGATTCAATTCACACTCCGATAAAGAACGTAAAATTTGAAGTAGATGATTTTCGAGTAGAACAAAAAACTGACTACGAGAAATTAATTATCGAATTATCAACAGACGGTTCAATTTCACCAAAAGATGCATTAACTGATGCTGCTTCTATTCTAATTCAGCACTTTATGTTGTTTTCAGATGAAAAGATCTCAATTCAAGCAGATGTTAAGCCATTAACAGAAGAATTTGACGAAACTACCTTACATGTTCGTCAAGTGTTAAAGACTAAACTAATTGATATGGATCTATCTGTAAGAGCATTGAATTGTTTGAAATCAGCAGAAGTAGAAACATTGGGAGAATTAGTATCATACAACAAAGCAGATCTATTGAAGTTCCGTAACTTTGGTAGAAAATCCTTAACAGAATTAGAGAACCTTGTTAAATCTAAGGGACTTGAATTCGGAATGAGTATTGCGAAATATAAATTAGAAAAAGAATAACAGAAATGAGACACGGTTGCAAAGTAAATCATCTATCAAGGACAAAAGCACATAGAGACGCAATGTTGTCAAATATGGCTTCCTCATTGATATTGCATAAAAGAATAGAAACTACATTAGCAAAAGCGAGAGCCTTAAGAACATATGTAGAACCATTAATCACAAAATCTAAAACTGATTCAACTAACGAACGTAGAGTTGTATTTAGTTATCTTCAAAATAAAGAAGCTGTTACTGAACTTTTCAGAGAAATATCTCAAAAAGTTGCAACAAGAAATGGTGGATATACAAGAATATTGAAGACTGGACGCCGTCTTGGAGATGGAGCAGAAATGGTAATGATGGAATTGGTTGATTATAATGAAAACTTATTAAAAGAAGCTAAAGCACCTCAAGCTAAAACAACTCGTCGTGGACGCGTAAAGAAATCCGGCGAAGTTGATGCTAAAGTTGAAACAATTACAGAAGATGTAAAAGTTGATACTGTTGTAGAAGCTCAAGTTGAATCACAAGAATCTCCAGAAGAAAAAGCAGAATAATATTTGTTTATTTCTTAATAAGATAAAGTCGCACAATATTTTTGTGCGACTTTTTTTGTTTCAATATGACTTTTTTCACTTTTTCACTTTTCATTTTCTCTTGATTTACCTTCCTTATATTATTTGATTTCCCGACACTTAATAAAAGATGTTTAATTATCTTTTTTTGATTATTAAAATTTTCTTTCCTTAGATTAGGAAGATATGCTTCTTTGTATTATTTTTGCAAGCTTTTAGACCTATGTATTTTATGATGCAGGCTTAAGGAAGTAAATAAATTATTAATCAAAATAAATTTTATGAAACGGATTCTATTTTTATTGATGGCACTAATGTTTGCCATTACCGCTCAATCCCAGGGTGAAATCACAATAGGGAGTGGAACAGGAACAACATTTTATGTTCCTATGTATTGTAACTATAACTATAGTTACTCTCAAACTATCTATAATTCTTCGGAAATTATTGGAGGAACTATTTCTCAAATAGCATATTACATGACTTCTACAGACGCAAGAACTGAGGATATTGTAATTTATGCTGGAAATACAACAAAAGCCTCTTTCTCTTCATCTTCAGATTATGAAGCGATTGCAAATCTTACTCAGGTTTTTAGTGGTTTGATTACCTTTAATGTAGGTTGGAATTATATTACTTTTGCAACTCCATTTCAGTACAATGGTGTTGATAATCTAATTATTGCTGTTGATAAAAATACTGGAACATATTCTAATCGTTCTTGGCAATCACATACATCAAGTTTTGTCTCTTGTCTATATTATTATCAAGATAATACAAATATTGATCCAACTGCTCCTGATGCATCAAATAAAGGTTTTGGTTCTTCAAGACCTAATACTAAATTTGTAATTACACCAAATGATCCTGGATTTTGTTTTGCTCCATCTAATTTAGCATATTCTAACGTATTGACTAATCAAGCTACAATAACTTGGGATGCCAATGTAAATGTAGCATCCTATTTAGTTGAATATAAAACAAGCTCTCAAGACTGGGCAGATGCAACGTTATTCCCTGGAATTTCAGGCAGTACACATGTAATTACTAATCTTAATGCAAATACTCAATATAATATTAGAGTAACACCAGAATGTACATCGGCTCTTTCTTCCATTATTTCTTTAAGAACAGCATGTGAAACAATAACTCAATTCCCTTGGATAGAAGGTTTTGAAGATGCTTTTAATACTGTTGCAGTTGCCCCGGGTAACAAACCTGCCCCATTTTGTTGGTATATAATTGATTCACTTAACACTTCATCGTATTTCTGGAAGACTACCACAACAGCTAACAGTGGAACTAATGCAGTTTATATGTATGGTTATTCAACTGCATCAACATCAACAACTGCTACATATCAAAATAATGATTGGTTAATTTCGCCAATAATTAGTTTGACAGGTGGTGAACGTTTAAACTTCTGGGCTAAAAAATCTTCTTCATCATATTACCCAGACCTTTTAGTTTATGCTATGGATGTTAGTCAATCAGACTTAAATCAAACAGCAAGTAATGCTAATTTTGTATTAGTTGGTTCTATTGACACTTTATTATTAACTACAA
>JALNVJ010000060.1 GCA_023227645.1 Bacteroidales bacterium
AACTCGTGACCCCTTCCTTACCAAGGAAGTACTCTACCACTGAGCTACAACGGCTTAACATTATTTATGCCAATAAGAACGAGTCAGTATACCCTAACTCGCTCTTTTGAAGCTTTGAGCGGAAGACGGGGCTCGAACCCGCCACCTATAGCTTGGAAGGCTATCGCTCTACCAAATGAGCTACTTCCGCTTGTCTAATTTAAACACTATGCCTATTAAGTTAAAATAAACATTAATTTGTGGGAAGGGTTGGATTCGAACCAACGAAGGCGTCGCCAACAGATTTACAGTCTGCCCCATTTAACCACTCTGGAACCTTCCCTTAATTTATGAGCCGATGGAGGGATTCGAACCCCCGACCAGCTGATTACAAATCAGCTGCTCTGGCCAACTGAGCTACATCGGCATTTTCCCTATTTAATTAAAAGGGATTGCAAAATTATAATTTTTTTCTGATATGACCTATTATTTTCTCATTTTAATTGAAAAATGTTCATTCTAATTTGCCAATCAGATATTTCAAAGAGCAATCACTTTGTTGAAAAGAGAGTGCAAAAATACTAACTTTCAACATCCCTACCTAATTTTTTTTAAAAAAAACTTGTAAAACATATTCCCCAAAAAGCCAACTACATTAAAATGAAATATTTGATTTTAAACAAAAGAGGGGTTAATTAATAATCAGTGACAGAATTTAAGTTGTTTTAAGTCTGCAAATATCCTAGTTTCATCCTTTTTTATCAATATAAGATGACCGAACTGATTAACATCTAAAATTTTTGCATTAAGGAAAACTCCTTCATACTTATATTGAGCCCATTCATTATAATATAAAAGTTTTGACAAATACTCATCCTTATAATTAGAACAAATACTATCCTTCAATCTATTATATCTATTATAAATACATTCAAGTAATTCAAACAAAACATTCTCAATATCAAATTCATACCCTAGCTCCATTTTTATTGAAGTTGGATTAGGAACATTTAGAAAAGATACCTGATTAACATTTAGCCCAATCCCACATATTGAAAATGAAAAATCTTCGCCCAGCAATTTATTATTAACCAGAATCCCAGCAATTTTATTCTTCTTTATATATATATCGTTAGGCCACTTGATATAAACATTTTTGATATACTTAGATAAAAAATCATAAATCCCAAGAGAAAGAATTTGTGTAATAAGAAACTGATCAGCTATATTAATAAAACTAGGTTTAAGCAAGATAGAAAAAGTCAAATTTTTACCATTCTCTGTTTCCCATATATTTCTATTTTGTCCTCTACCTCTAGTTTGATCTTTAGCAATAAGAATAGTCCATTCAGGTAATTCACTCAAATCTTCTTCCATTAAACTACTCTGAGTTGAAGCCAGAGATTCATAAGATAGTATATAGTATTTATTTTTACTCATTAATCATATAATTATAAAAACGACGTTACAAATATAAGTAGATTTAATGGTTAAGAGCCAAAATATAAAAAAAAAGTCAATATAAAGGAATAGTTTACTCAAAGCCAAGGATAAATCTATTAAAACAAAGAGACAGAAAATTTGATCTATAAATAAGGGGAAAATAAGAATAAAAAACATACAATAAACAAAATAAAGATAGTTCACAAATCATTAACTACAAATAAAAATATAACGAAATTCATTTCGTTGGTTATTATTTTATATATTTGCAAGTTAAATAAATCACTTAAATGGCAGTAAAGAAAAAAGAAAATAAATTATCCCAAATTATGGTTGAGATAGCAATCAAAGGGATGCAAGAGAAAAAAGGAAGAGAAATAACAACAATAGATTTGCGGAATGTCGAAGGTTCATTATTTGATTACTATGTTATTTGTACAGGAAATTCTCCTTCACATGTTGATACAATAACAGAATCTGTCGATACAGAAATTAAAAAAACAATGGGAATAAATCCTAAAAGAGTTGAAGGACTTCAAAATTGTCAATGGGTTTTATTAGATTATTTCGATGTAATAATCCATGTTATGCTTGAAGAGACGAGAGATTTCTACAGAATTGAACAAATGTGGAAAGATGCTCCTCAAACTCAACTGGAGAATATAGATTAATAGATTAGAGATATTTATGAATACAAACGATTCAAAAAATAAAAAACCCAATTTCAAAAATCCTTTAGGCAAAAAGCCTAAATTTACATTTAGTATATATTGGATATATATTGCAATATTTATTTTTATTGGTATTTTATTTTTTACCGACAGTGGAGATAATAAAATTAATAAAGAAATTGGCTGGGATAAATTGCAACAAGTCTTATTAAAAAAGGACTACACTAAAATTACAGTAATAAATAAAGAATTTGCTGAAATTTATATTAAGGCAGAGGCTTTAGAGTCAGATACAATATATAATGATTTAAAACCAAAATCAGGGCTTTTCGGGAACCAATCTTCACCAAAGAATGCTTTCTATGTATATAAATTTGGTGATTTTCTTTATTTTAGAGATCAACTAAAGGATGTAGAAAACCAATGGATAGCAAAAGATACAATTGGAGCATTAAGCGAATCTCGTAAAAATGAAATTATAAGTTCCAATAGAATAATTCTAACCAATGAAACAAGGAAAAACTTCTGGGGTGATAGTCTATCTTTCATCCTCCCTTTTTTAATAATAATTGTAATTTGGATAGTGTTTTTCAGAATGATGAGAGGTGGCAGCTCTGGTAGTGGAGGAGGAATGGGTGGAGGAATTTTCAATGTTGGAAAATCCAAAGCACGACTCTACGATAAGGAAAACGATGTTAAAGTTACCTTTGCAGATGTTGCGGGATTGGAAGGTGCCAAGGTTGAAGTTATGGAGATTGTTGATTTCCTTAAAAACTCAAAGAAATATACAGATTTGGGAGGAAAAATTCCAAAAGGAGCCCTATTAGTTGGACTTCCAGGGACAGGAAAAACATTATTAGCAAAAGCAGTTGCAGGAGAAGCAAAGGTTCCTTTCTTCTCAATTTCTGGTTCTGACTTTGTGGAGATGTTTGTTGGTGTTGGAGCTTCAAGGGTTAGAGATTTATTTAAGACAGCAAAAGAAAAAGCTCCATGTATAATTTTCATTGATGAGATTGATGCAATAGGTAGAGCAAGGGGAAAGAATTTGGCATCTGGTTCAAATGATGAAAGAGAAAACACCCTCAACCAATTACTTACCGAAATGGATGGTTTTGGAACAAATGCTGGAGTAATTATTCTTGCAGCAACTAACCGTGCAGATGTTTTAGATAAAGCATTATTACGAGCAGGTCGTTTTGATCGTCAAATATATGTTGATCTACCTGACTTAATTGAAAGAAAAGCAATATTCAAGGTTCACACCCAGACCCTTAAATTTAATAAGAAAGAAGTGGATTTAGGTTTTCTTGCCAGACAAACCCCTGGATTTTCTGGAGCAGATATTGCTAATGTTTGTAATGAGTCAGCACTTATTGCAGCAAGACACAATAAGAAACTAATAGGCAAACAAGATTTTCTTGATGCAATTGATAGAATTGTTGGAGGGTTGGAGAAAAAGAATAAAGTAATTGCACCAAACGAAAAGAAAACAATTGCATATCACGAGGCAGGTCATGCCTCAGTTAGCTGGATGCTTGAACATGCGCACCCACTAGTTAAGGTAACAATTGTTCCAAGAGGTCAAGCCCTTGGTGCAGCATGGTACCTGCCTGAAGAAAGACAGATAACAACTAAAACTCAGATGCTTCATCAAATGATTTCTCTACTTGGAGGACGTGCCTCTGAAGAGATTGTATTTGGAGAAGTTTCAACTGGAGCTTTAAATGACCTTGAAAGAACCACAAAGATGGCATATTCAATGGTTGCATACTATGGATTGAATAACGAGATAGGAAATATCAGCTACTACGACTCCACAGGACAGTCTGAATATGGTTTCACAAAGCCTTTCTCCGAAAAAACGGCAGAAAGGATTGACACTGAAATCCATAAAATGATTGAAGAGGCATATATAAAAGCTAAGGAAATATTAAAAGAAAATAGAGAAAAGCTCGATACACTTGCACTGCTTTTACTCGAAAAAGAAGTAATATTTAGAGAGGACTTGGAAAGAATCTTTGGTAAACGCCCATTCGATGAAGAGAAGAAAGATGAAAACGAACTACTCGAAGAAGGAGAAGAAACCAAGTCGGAAGAAATTTAGGTAATAAATACTTGTGAAAGGAAATTCTGAAAAAGGAAAAGTGTTAAAGCTTATCCGTAATTCTTTGCTTGAAAAGGCTGATATCCCATATTCAAATTTAGATATGGACGCCAATATTTACGCTCCAATAAATGACGATCCAGTAATGGTATTTGCTGAATCAATTGTTGGAAATGGAGGCAAATTTGTCTATTGTAAGGATGAAGAAGATATGATTAATAAGCTTCAGTCCTTAATTGAATATAGGAATTGGTCCAATCAAATCCTCTCCTACAGCAATGGGTTACAGGATTTCCTAATAACAAATGGTATTCACACTAAAACAATTAAGAAAGAAAAGCCTGAGGTTGGAATAACTCTTTGTCATAGTGTTTCAGCAAGGAATAGCATAATTACAATTACTTCAAAACAAGTTGATAATAATGATTTTATCAAGCTACCTAATATATTAATAGTTATAAGTTTTACTTCTCAAATTGAAAAAGATTTAAGAACAAGCCTTAATCAATTATCTAAAGAAATGCCAACATTTATAACTACACTAAATCCAAACTATTTATTAAAAGAAGAAATAAAAGAATTATATCTTTTTACTGTTGAAAATATAATTCAAACTAATTAGTACTGCTTATGAACAATTTTACAAAAAGAACGATAACTGGAGCTGTTTATGTAATTGCAGTTATTTCTGCAATTATGTTTAACCCTATAGTCCTTTCTGTTTTTTTTGGATTAATTGCTCTAATATCTCTTTACGAATTCTATAAAAACTCCAAGATAAAACAAATATTTACTCAAAATATCTTAGGTTTTGCATTAGCTATAACGGTATATTTAAGCTTTGCACTTAAGGCATTCCAATTAAATAATATATACCCAATTGCCCTATCATTACTATTAACTTTCCTTATCTTTATTTTTGAACTCTATAATAAAAAAGGAAATCCTTTTACCAATATTGGATATACTATTTTAGGTATAGTTTATATAGTAATACCAATGGGACTAACCAATTATATTGTCAACCCTACCCTTAGTCCCAACACATTTATCCCAATCCTACTGCTAAGTGTTTTTATACTTGCATGGAGTAATGATACCTTTGCTTATATGGTTGGAGTTAAATTTGGCAAGAATAGACTGTTTGAAAGAATATCTCCAAAGAAAAGCTGGGAAGGATTTTTTGGTGGCTTTATAGCAGTTCAAATTGCATCCATAATCCTATATAAATTTACCAATACTCCATTATTTTTCTACGACTGGATGATAATTGGAGCTATAGTTTCTATTATTGGCACCTATGGAGACTTGGTTGAGTCTATGTTTAAGAGAGAAATAGGAGTTAAAGACAGCGGTAATTTACTGCCAGGTCATGGAGGATTTTTAGATAGATTTGATATAATGTTTTTCACTATACCATTTGTTTTCACTTACTTGTTTTTAAAATTAAATTTATAAAGAAATGTATATACATAAAGAAGGTTACAGAATCATTGCAATAACAACAATAATAGTTATTGTACTTTTAAGTCTAATGCATCGTTTCATTGATGATTGGAATTGGTATTGGTATTCGCTTTCAGCAGGCATCATTGCTCTTGCCCTAATAATTATTCGGTTTTTCAGAATTCCAGTACGCGAATTAGTGCATAATCCTGACCAAATAGTTTCATCAGCAGATGGCACAGTAGTAGTTGTTGAAAGAGTTGTTGAACCAGAATTTCTTAAGACAGAATGTATTCAGATATCAACATTTATGTCTCCAAACAATGTACATGTTAACCGTTATCCAATTTCAGGAAAGATAATCTACACCAACTATCATAATGGTAAATATCTAATTGCTAAACATCCAAAATCATCAACCCTCAATGAAAGAACTACAATATGTATTGAAACAGAAAAGGGAACAAGGATTATTGTACGACAAATTGCAGGAGCCTTAGCAAGAAGGATAGTTTGTTATGCAAAAGAAGGACAAGAGGTTCGTCAAGGAGATGAAATCGGATTTATTAAGTTTGGATCAAGAGTAGATGTATTTATCCCACTTGAAGCAAATGTCCATGTAGAAATCGAAGACAAAGTTAAAGGAGGCTTGTCGGTATTAGCGACTCTATAAATGGCAGACTTTAGCAAACAAATCATATTTGAAGACAATCATTTACTGGTAATAAATAAGAAAAACTCTCAAATTGTTCATGGCGACATAACAGGAGATGATAGCTTAGTGGACTATATTAAAGATTATCTTAGAGTGAAATACAATAAGGAAGGTAATATCTTTTGTGGAGTAGCCCACAGATTAGACCGCCCTGTAAGTGGAGTTATTGTTTTTACCAAAACAGAAAAGGCCTTAGTAAGAGTTAATAAACAAATTCACGATAGGCTTATTTCAAAGAAATATTGGGCAATAGTTAAGGGAACCCCACCCAAAGAAGAAGATTACTTAGTTGATTATTTGATAAAAGACGAGAAACAAAACAAATCCTTCGTAACAAAAGACACAGTAAAAGGCTCAAAAGCAGAACTTCGATACAAACTACTTGCAAAGAACGAAACCTATAGCCTACTAGAAGTTGAGCTAATAACAGGAAAGCACCATCAGATTAGAGTTCAGTTATCAAATATAGGCTGCACAATAAAAGGCGACTTAAAATATGGATATAAGGCAACAAGCAAAACCAAATCAATATCCCTTCACGCAAGAGAAATAACAATAGAACATCCCACCCTAAAAGAAAAAATGACATTCGTAGCACCCGTTCCACAAAACGATTTCTGGGGATGGTTTGAGAAAAATGCAAAATAAGATTATACATATATCATATGGTAACCAGCAATAAGAAAACAATGCCCAAAAAGAAAAAGGCAAAGAAAAAAAATATTTGGAGAAAATTATGGAAGATAATATGGGTGGGAATATTAGGATTCCTCGCCCTATCAATAGTGATAAGCTTTGCCTATAAATTTATCAACCCACCGTTCACAATCCTAATGATACAAAGGACCTTTGAACAAACATTTTCCTCCGAAAGAGATGTAAGACTAAAGAAAGACTGGGTAAGCATAGATGAAATATCCCCAAATATGATTAAAGCAGTTATCGCATCGGAAGATAATCTCTTTAATAAGCATAATGGATTTGACACAAAAGCAATTGAAAGAGCAATAGAACATAATAAGAAAGGGAAGAAAATAAGAGGAGCAAGCACAATTAGCCAACAAACCGCCAAAAATGTATTTCTTTGGAATGGTAGAAACTGGGTAAGAAAAGGACTTGAAACCTATTATACCATAGTGATTGAAGCCTTTTGGAGCAAAGAAAGAATAATGGAAGTTTACCTAAACGTTATTGAATTTGGCGATGGAATATACGGAGTAGAAGCAGCATCACAAACCTTTTTCAACAAGAGCGCTAAAAATCTAACAAAAAGAGAATCAGCCCTACTAGCCTCAGTACTACCCTCTCCACTCAAACGCAATGCCGGAAAACCAACAAAGTGGCTAAACCAAAGAGCAAACAGAGTTATGTATTTAATGAATAAACACGGAAGAATAAGACTAAAAGACTAAGATAACAACAAGGAGGATTTGAAATTTACCACTTCCATATTATCTCTCTATTACTACAAGCCTTATTAATCCCACTCGAATAATCAATAAGCTAAACCATACTAATATTCGTTGGGCAAATATACAAATATTATCTTATCAGCTTAACATTTGCAAAGCAATAATCAGCCCTTAGTTTCTTTGATCAAAAAACTCCTTCTCTCCATGCCCCAAACACACCGTCTCCATGCCTCAAACACACCGTCTCCGTAGGTCAAACACACCGTCTCCATGCCTCAAAATCCCCATCTCCAGAGCTCAAACTCCCTATCTCCAGGGCTCAAACTCCTTGTCTCCAGACACAGACTCATTATCTCCAGCTCTAATCTCCTTATTAATCAAAATATAGGCACACTAATAACTTAAGACCGTTGTAAAATCCAACGCACTCTTTAAATAAGTTTTTTTTATTAATCCAGTAAATCCTGATTCTGACTAAAAAAACGTACTCAGAATTTTTCCTTAATAAAAAAAGATTTTTCCTTA
>JALNVJ010000061.1 GCA_023227645.1 Bacteroidales bacterium
AACCATATTTGAATCAAATAAATTAAATTCTAAACAAAGTTTACTAATATATTCATCGTTTGGAAATGTTCCGATATAAGCATTTCGAATAGAGTCTTCATAGAGTAGGCGTTTGGAATTTTCTTTCACTTTCTCATTTGAAATTGTTGTAATTTCCCTTTGAATTGGAGGGGTGATTTCTAAGAGCTCCTCATATTCTCTATTTTGATTAGGGATTAAAACAAGAGAAAGAGTATCAATATCCTTAACACTTATCTTTTGATATGAATAATTGGTTTTTTTATTAGCCCAAATCACCAAATCACCTAATCCCGTTGTTAGATAGGTTAGTCCATTAGCATCGGTCTTTCTTTGAGCAATTGGGTAAAACTCGGCATAATTATATAATCCAAAATCAACATCAGCATCTTCCACCGGATTTCCACCAAAGTCGCTAACTCTAACATATATCTTTTTTGTTGGAGCATAGTTTGGAAGAAGATTAATCTTAGAATATAAATCGGTTTTATAGTTTACCTCTTCGGCTCCATTATAATTTGCGCCAAAAACAGTAGTATGAACCATCATCGCTCTTTTAACAGGAGCATCAAACCAAGCAATATTAAGTTCTGGTTCTGGTTCACAAGCTCCAAGATGATACCATTTACCATCTATCCAAACCTCAACCCATGCATGATTATCATCTGTATGTGCCCAACGAGGAGTATAGCATTGGCGTGCAGGAATTGAAACAGCACGGAGAGCAGTAACTGTAAGTGTTGATTCCTCGCCACAACGTCCGTGAGAAGTTTTAATAGTTGCCAAAGCAGAAGAAGTTCTGCCGTCAGCTCCCTTATAATTAACATATTCATGACACCAGTGATTAACTTCCAAGGCAGCGTCATACATATTCATATTCTTTATTCTATCCTTTATTTCATTAAAGAATACAATTCTTGCAGTATCTAAGTTTTCATTATTTACTCTATAAACCAGAACAAAATGACGAAAAATATCTTCAGGTATTGTTTTCCCCCAATCAAAATATTCCCTTGCCTCAAAAGCTGTTTTGATTTGACTTATAAAAAAACTTTCATCATAGTCTGCAATATCACTCAATGGCATATAAGCCTTAAGAAAAGACAGCGCCTCATCTTCTTTTTCAGATAAAGAGTTATTTGTTTGAGCATTGATATTTAAAGAGAATAGGACAGAAACACATAATAATAAATAAAACTTCCTCATAGACCTTGTCAATTTGCGTAATTACCTCAAAAAATTTCTTATTTTGATAAAATCTTATTGTATTCATTTGGACTTAGCAATAGTTTAGTTGCCTGTTCAACTTCAGAATCTGAGTCAAGAAGTGCTTCTATTCTTCCTTTTTGATAATAATATCTCACAACAATTTCAGATAATAATACTTCCTTTATATCTTCCTTGTACTTTATTAAATCATTGCTCTTTTCTTTTTCAATCTTCTCTTTTAATTCTTCAATTGTTTTTTCAACCTCTTGACCATATTTTTCTTTTTGTGACACATCTTGCAATTCACTTAACATCCTTTCAGTAATTGTAGAGTAGGAATAATCCTTATCACTTATAAAGTCCACAAATTGATTATAAATATTATCGTCTATCTTAAATTCTTTTGGGTTTGGAATTGTAGGATTCTTCTTTACAAATTCTGAAGCAAAGTCAAAAGCAAGGAATTTAGTAATTATCGTCAGAATAAGATGGCTCCCATATTTTGGTTCAATTGCAATATCTGGTTCAATTCCAAATCCATCATAAACCGTTCTGCCTCCCTTGGTTTTGAAAGCAGTTTTAAGAGAGTCGGGTAATTTATTTGCTTTCCCGTTAATGTCTCTATGAGAATAATCAATTGCTTGAATACAACGACCACTTGGTATATAGTATTTTGAAACCGTAACCTTCATTTGAGCATTATAGGTTAGAGGAATAATGTTTTGAACTAAGCCCTTACCATATGTTCTTTGTCCCATAATAACTGCCCTATCTAAATCTTGAAGACTTCCTGCAACAATTTCAGAAGCAGATGCAGAATAATTATCAACCAAAACAACAATAGGAATATTTAAGTCGAAAGGAGGATAAAGGGTTTTGAAGGTTTGGTTTTTCTCAACAATCTTCCCTTTAGTTGAAACAATGTTTTGACCTTTATCAACAAATATATTTACAATATTAACAGCATCGGTCAATAAACCTCCACCATTTCCTCTTAAGTCAAGGATTAATCCTTTTATTTTAGGATTGTTGTTTTTTAGCTCTCTAAAAGCATTCGAAACATTATTGGCAGCATCCTTTGTAAATTCATTTAGTTTAATATAGCCTATATCATTCTTAACCATTCCATAATAAGGAACATTTTCAAGAGTAATTTCTTCCCTTTTAAAGATTTTTTCAATTTCAGAACCATCTCTTAAGAGCTTAATCCTTATTTCAGAACCAGCTTGTCCTCTAAGAAATTCTCTAACCTGATCGGAGGTCTTATCTTTTGCAATCATCCCATTAACTTCGATAATTATATCTCCTGCCTTCAAGCCTGCCTTATCTGCGGGAAGCCCTTTATAGGGTTCTGATATAATTACCTGTCCGTTTTTTTCATGAATTAAAGCTCCAATCCCACCATACTGTCCCATAAGTTGAAGTTTAACATCCTCAATATCCGATTCTGGATAATAATTAGTGTAGGGATCAAGTTTAGCCAACATAGCATCGATAGCATTTTTCATTAACTCCCCAGGATTAATATCATCAACATAATTTAAATGAAGATTTTTATAAACAGATGAGAAAATTTCAAGATTTTTAGAGAGCTCAAAGCCCTTATCCTCTTCTTGAGCAGTAAGAGATGAACCTATTAATATAAATGAAAGGAGAAATAGTATTATTCTTTTATTTAACATAGAAATATATTATTAAATTTGTAGCAAAGATACTTCAAACAAACAAATCTAAACTATCTTTTATTGTATTAAATGCAGTTTTTTAAATAAAAAGTTTCTAATTAGTGATTTTCTTCCTACTTTTGCAAGCTATTAGAAAAAAACTGAGAGAATTTAAATAACAACAACAAATAACAATTAGTAATGGCGATTATTGGTAGAATCAGAAAAAGAGCGGGTATAGCAGTTGCAATTATTGCAATAGCTATCTTATCATTTATTTTCAGCGACATATTTACAAGATCAGCAACTGCGCCCAATAACATAGCAACAGTTGATGGTGTTGAAATTACAAGAAACGAGTTTGAAGAAATGTCTCAAAACATTGAAACAAACATGAAACAACAGTATAAAACAGAGTCTTTAAACTCTGAACAAAGTTATACTGTACGTCAACAAGCTTATCAAGAACTTTTAAATGAAAAACTATTGGCAAGTGAGTATGAAAAAATTGGTATTAGTGTTGGGAAAGAAGAATTAAATGATATGTTCTTTGGCGAATTCACACACCCAATGGTTATTCAAAACTTCACTGACCCTAAAACAGGAAACTATAATAAACAAGCAATAGTACAATACATTGCACAGTTTGACAAACTTCCTGCAGAAGAACAAGCATCTTGGAAAAACTTCGAGAAATATGTTAAGAAAAGTCGTTTACAAGAAAAATATGAAAAACTACTTTCTAAGAGTATGTATATGCCAAAAGCACTTGCAACTCACCTTAGCGCAATTTACGACAAAACAACAAACTCTCGATATACTCTTCTTCCTTTTGCAACAATTGCAGACAATACAATCAAGATTGAAGAATCAGATTACAAGAAATACTACGATGAACATAAGAATGAATTTAAGCTTAACGAATCAATGCGTGATGTTGAATTTGTTAAATTCCCTATCGTTCCATCTCCAGCAGATATAAAAGCAATTAACGATTCTGTAATTAGCACTTATGCTCAATTTCAACAAATATCTCAAATGGAAATTCCTGGCTTTGTATCTAATGTATCAGATCAATATTATGATAGTAACTATTATAAGAGAGAAGCATTTGCTCAAATTATCCCAGACTCAATACTTTCAAAAGCTAGTATTGGTGAATTTATTCCACCTTTCCAAAATGGAACAAATTGGGTAATGGCAAAACTTACCTCAATGCAAGCTCGACCAGACTCAATTCGTTTTTCAAGAATTCTAATCCTTAACAGCAATGCAGGAGGAGATGTTAAAAGAAACCAAGAAGCTGCAACAAAACTAAAAGATAGTGTTTATTCAATAGTAAGTAAGGATGCTGCAGGATTTGAAAACAACGTAGCAAAATACTCTGACGACCCTGAAGCAACAAAAAACATGGGAGACTCTGGCTGGCTTTTAGATGGTCAACTTCAAACTGACCTTTACAACACAGTTAATTCAACTCCTGTTAACGGAGTATTTGTTTACAATATTCCAAACGATTTGGGATATATGTTAATTAAAGTAACTGGCAAGACTAATCCTGTAAACAAATTACAACTTGCAACAATAGTTATGGAAATTCGCCCAAGCGAAAAAACAGTAAATGCAATTCGTGACAATGCTAATAACTTCTTAGGCTCATCAACCGATATGACAAGCTTTACTCAAGCAGCTCAAAAACAAAATCTAAATATCTTAACCTCTCAAGTAAGAGATATGGACTTCCAATTAAACGGAACTCCCTATGCAAGAGAAATCATACGTTGGGTATTCAACAAAGACACTAAGAAAGGTGATGTTGCACCAGAAATATATGAGTTAACAGATATGTTTATTGTTGTTGGAGTAAAAGATATTAAAGAAAAAGGAATACTACCACTTGACCAAGTTAAACCATATATTGAAAATATGGTAAGATTAGAAAAGAAAGCTGAAACACTTATAAAGAAAGCTGAAACACTTATTGCAAGTGAAAAAACACTTGACGCAATTGCACTGAAATCAAACACAAAAATCGACACAGCAGAAAACGTTTCATTTGGCGACCCATATTTCGTTCAAGCAGGACCTGAAATGAGAGTTATCGGAACCTTAGCTGCAGCAACCAAAACAGGAATCCAAAAACCAATTAAAGGATATAATGGAATCTATATTGTAAATGTTGATTCAATGGGCAAAAAAGCAACCAAGGAAGAGCCTCAAATGATACAACAATCATTCGATATGCGTAATATGCAAAAGACATCTCAACTACGCTTACCTCTTCAAGTGCTTCAAGAAAAAGCAGAGGTTGTGAATAACTTCTCTTTCTTCTTCTAGGAAAAGAAAAACTATATCAAATTAAAGGAAAAGGACAGCCAATCAAGGTTGTCCTTTTTTCTTTCTTCGTTTCGTTGATCCTACATTGGCAATGTAGCATTATTGAAAGGCTGTTATAAATAATTAAAACCCTATTTGGCAAACCCTAAACAAGGATATGGTTTATTAAAACAAAGTTTTCACTAATCTAATACCTAAAAAATTAAATTAAATAATGAATAAATACAGATTTTTATTTCTTTTTAAGTATCTTTGCTTTCTATAAAATAAAAAGATGACTAAGAGACCAGACCTACTAACCAAAGGAGATAAGATTGGAATTGTTGCAACTGCTCGCAAGATTAGTATTGAGGAATTGAGTGCTAGTATTAAGCTATTTATTTCTTGGGACTTAGTGCCTATTATTGGCAAAAGCATTGGTGCAGAAGAAAATCAATTTGCTGGTTCGGACAAAGAAAGGGCTAAGGATTTGCAGTATTTCTTAGATAATAGGGCCATAAAAGCAGTCTTTTGTGCAAGAGGGGGTTATGGTACGGTTAGGATTATCGATATGCTTGATTTCTCTTTATTTACTGAAAATCCAAAATGGATAATTGGCTATTCTGACCCAACTGTCTTGCTTTCACATATCTATTTCAACTATAATATTGAAACCATTCACGGTATTATGCCTATTAATATTGAAACCGATGATTTCTTTTCTAATGCTGTGATTAGTTTAAAGAAGATATTGTTTGAGGGAGAGAACAAAAAAGTTTATAAGAAGTATATAATGAATAGGGAGGGTGAGGCTGAGGGAGAGCTTATTGGGGGAAACTTATCGGTTCTTTATAGTCTGCTTGGCTCAAATAGTTTTGGAGATACTAAAGACAAGATATTATTTATTGAAGACTTAGACGAATATCTCTATCATATTGATAGGATGATGCAAGCCTTAGATAGGGCAGGGAAATTAAAGGATATAAAAGGACTAATAGTTGGAGCCTTAACCGATATGCACGATAACGCAATACCATTTGGTAGGAGTGCGGAAGAAATCATTATGGATAATATCAAAGACTATGATTTTCCAGTTGCTTTCAATATTCCAATCGGACATATAAAAGATGAAAATCAAGCTTGCGTTATTGGGAGAAAAACAATTTTGATAGTAGAAAAAGATAAAGTAATTATTGAGCAATAAATCAAGGAAATGGATTCAACATACGTTTTCGGACAAAAGGGAGAGCAATTAGCCTTAGAGTATTTGATTGAAAAAGGTTATATTATTTTGGAAAGGAATTATAGGAGTGGGAAAAACGAAATCGATATTATTGGAAGAAATAGCGGAGAGGTTGTCTTTATTGAGGTTAAAACAAGGAGCACCGACGTTTTTTGCGAACCAGAATCTGCAGTTACAAAAGAAAAGCAAAGAGCAATAATTAAGGTTGCCAATAGTTATATATTAAGAAATAACATTCAAGAAGAAGCAAGATTTGATATAATAGCTATTATTACAAATGAAGAAGGAACAAAGATAAATCATATAAAAAACGCCTTTACACCAATGCCTTATTAGAAAAATGGAAGATTCAAATAGATTATATTTTAGTATTGGGGAGGTTGCTAAGGAATTGGATATTAGTTTGCCGACTCTTAGGTTTTGGGAAACTGAATTTTCTCAAATCAAACCCCATAAAAATAAGAGAGGTGTAAGATTCTATACCAAGAATGATATTGAACTTCTAAAACAAATCCACTATCTAACAAAGACATGTGGCTATACTATTGAGGGAACTAAGAACTACTTAAAAACTAAGGTAAAAACAGAATCTAAAGACGAAAATAATACTATTAATGTTGAGCTTGTTCGTTCACTTAATGAAATAAAAGATTTCCTATTGGAGTTAAAAGAAAATTTATGAACATATTAATACTTTGCACAGGCAATTCGTGCCGCTCACAAATGGCAGAAGCTTGGCTAAAACAAATAAACCCATCTCTAAATGTTTCCTCCGCAG
Organism: Bacteroidales bacterium; assembly: GCA_023227645.1. Lineage (GTDB taxonomy): Bacteria > Bacteroidota > Bacteroidia > Bacteroidales > P3 > UBA10566. The sequence continues at coordinate 7,229 of JALNVJ010000061.1, forward strand.
GAACAGAGCCTGCAAAAGAAGTACACCCTTTAGCTGTTAAGGTTATGAAAGAGGCTGGGCTTGATATTTCTTCCAATAAACCCAAATTGGTTGATGAGTTCTTAGATAAGGATTGGGATTATGTGATTACTGTTTGCGATAATGCAAAAGAAACCTGCCCATTTTTTACTGGTAATGCAAAGAACTTCCTACATTATTCCTTTGAAGACCCATCTAAGGCAGAGGGTGATGATAAGTTTATTTGGGAAGAGTTTAATCGTATTAGCTTAGAGATAAATCATATATTCTTCTTTCTAAACGAAAAGGTATTTGGAAAAGAAGGCATTATCTGTAGTAATGATGAATGCGAAGGATTTGAAAATTAAACAAGAAATTAATAATCGGAATATTAATAAGAAAAGAATATTATGAAAAAGAATATTGCATTAATGGCTGGAGGAAATAGTAAGGAAGCAGAGGTTTCTCTTCGTTCAGCAATTCAGGTTGAAGAAAATATAGATAAATCAGTTTATAATGTTTATAAGATTATCCTTGAAAAAAGAGATTGGTATTATGAAGAAGATGGAAAAAGATATAATATAAATAAGGATGATTTTTCTCTAATAATAAGGGATGAAAAGATTAGTTTTGACGGAGTTTTTATTATAATTCATGGCACACCAGGAGAGAATGGACTTTTGCAAGCTTATTTTGAAATGATGAATATTCCTTTTGCTTCATGTAGCTCATTGGTTTCTGCCATAACCTTCGATAAGGTTGTTTGCAATGCAGTTGTTAGGGATTTGGATGTTGTTAGGGTTGCAAGAAATGTTAGCTTCTATAAAAACAATCAAATAAGTGTGGAAGAGATTCTTAATAAACTTAGCCTGCCGCTCTTTGTGAAACCTTCTGAAGGGGGTTCTAGTATTGGAATGAGTAAGGTTAAGAAAAAAGAAGACCTAAAAGATGCAATAGAAACAGCTTTTGAGGTTCACCAAAGGGTTATTATTGAAGAGTTTATTAAGGGTAGAGAACTTACTTGTGGGGTTTTGGAATCAAGGAATGA
>JALNVJ010000062.1 GCA_023227645.1 Bacteroidales bacterium
CAAAATAGATCTTTGTTTTAATAATTTAATACTAAGATATTAATTATTATATCCTTGATCTAATATATTAATTGATTGTGTGAGGAAGCGAAATGCTTATTATGGTATCTTGCTATAAAGTGATTAAAGCCTATCTATCAGTTCTTTGATATCGATTGTGCGAGAGCATTTGAAATGTTTCTTAGGACATTTATTATATCCATGCAAACCACAGGGGCGACAAGAAAGGATTTCTTTGGTCTGAACAATTATGGAATTATCACTTAGGGGAGTGAATCCAAATTCAGCAACTGTTGAACAAAATATTGCAGTTATTGGTGCATTAATTGATGAGCAAAAATGCAGTGGAGCGGAGTCATTGGTAAAATTCATTTTGGCATCTTTCATTAGAGAGGTTGATTCCAAAAAACTTAGTTTCCCTCCAAGATTTTGACATTTTGGGTGATTAATTGTAGTTTTAATTTCCTCACAAAGCCCTATGTCGGATGGTGAACCAAGCAAATAAATTGAGGCTTCTTGTGGAATCTGTTTTAGAAACTCAATCCATCCTTCAGTATGAAATTGTTTTGTGAACCAAAGTGAACTTGGGCTTATTGTATAGTAGGTTCCGCCTTTATATTGTTTTACATTGTCGATTGAGGATTGGGGAGGATAGAGTTTGGGTGGCGATACATCTGAATCGTCATCCTCACAAATATCTTCAATTAAAGTATAGTTTCTGTCAATTTCGTGAGTAAAATTATCTTTATCTATTATATGGTCAAATTTTTGGTCGAAGAATGCTGAAAAAGGGTTTTTCTTAAATCCAATCTTTTGATCAGAATTGGATAATGCTGTGATTAATCCTGAGGAAAAGAAGCGGTTGATATTTATAACAAATTCATATTCAATTTTTCTTAAATCTCTAATCAACTTAATAAGATTTGAGTATTTGTTTGATTTCTTATCCCAAACATATATCTTATCTATAAAAGGATGTTGAACAAAAAGAGATTCATTACCTTTCTTTATAAGGATATCAATTTTTTCAGTAGGGTAGTTATAACGCAATTCTTCTAATACAGATGTAGCTAATACTACATCGCCTATTGAAGCTGTTTGTATTACTAAAAACTTTTTCATCGAGCAAAGGTAAGAAAATTTCTGCTAAACTAAACTATGAGTGATAACTTGAGGGTTGAAAAATACAGATTAACTGTTCCAAATAATAATTCAATAAAAAAGGGATTGTAAAAAATACAATCCCTTTTAAGGTTTATGCTTTAATAATATTTATTATTAGATATCCCAGCAAGAACAAAGGTTTCTGTCTCCAAAAGCATCATCTACTCTTCCACAAGTTGGCCAGTATTTGTCATCGTGTGGTTGTGGGAAAGCTGCTTCTTGACGAGTGTAAGGTTTATCCCAAGTGTCAGCACAAACAACTTGCATTATATGTGGTGCATTTAAGATAAGGTTGTTTTTCCTGTCTGCTTTACCATCTTCAATATCTTTGATTTCTTTTCTGATTTGAATTAAGGCATCGCATAAACGGTCCATTTCCAATAATGATTCCGATTCTGTTGGTTCAACCATAAGGGTTCCGTGAACAGGGAAGGCAACTGTTGGAGCATGGAAGCCATAATCCATTAGTCGTTTTGCAAGATCTCCGCATTGGATACCGCTTGAAAGACTAAATGGGTTGCAATCTATAATAAGTTCGTGAGCACACATTCCTTGTTTTCCTGTATAAAGGATATTATAAGCAGAGCTAAGTCTTTCTTTCATATAGTTTGCATTAAGGATAGCATAACGAGTTGCGTCTGCTAATCCATCAACTCCTAATAGTTTTAGATAGCCATAAGTAATAACCAATAGCATTGGACTTCCATAAGGAGAACCAGCAACAGCTGAGCCATATTTTCCGCCAACCTCAACCTCTGAGTGGTTAGGTAGGTAATCAGCTAATAGGGAAGTAGCTCCAATTGGTCCAACTCCAGGACCTCCACCACCATGAGGCATTGCGAAGGTTTTGTGAAGATTTAAGTGGCAAACATCTGCTCCCATATATCCAGGGGACGTTAACCCTACTTGAGCATTCATATTAGCCCCGTCCATATATACAAGACCACCATTATCGTGTATGATTTTAATGATTTCCAATATCCCTTCTTCAAATACTCCATGAGTTGAAGGATAGGTTATCATTAAGCATGATAATTTTTCTTTATTAGCTTCTGCTTTTTCTTTAAGGTCTGCAATATCAACTTCGCCTTCCTTTGTTGATTTTACAATAATTATATCCATTCCTGCCATTGCTGCTGACGCTGGATTGGTTCCGTGAGCTGATGCAGGGATTAAACAAATTGTTCTGTCTGCTTGTCCGTTTGCTCTTTGATAGTCACGAATTGTTGTTAGACCTGCATATTCTCCTGCTGCACCAGAATTTGGTTGGAAACTTACTTTTGCAAACCCTGTTACTTCAGATAGTATCTTGTCCATATTATCTATCATTTCCAAATAGCCTTGTGCTTGATCTTTTGGAACAAATGGATGTACGTTTGCAAACTCTAACCAAGTGAAAGGAATCATTTCTGCTGCTGCATTTAATTTCATAGTACAGCTTCCAAGAGGAATCATTGCTCTATTTAAAGAAAGGTCTTTTACTTCCAATTTCTTTAGGTATCGCATCATTTCTGTTTCACTATGATACTTACTAAATATTTCTTGTGTAAGGATTTCAGTCTTACGAACTAAATTAGTTGGGATAATTCCTTTTGAACAATCTGCTGATAACTGAACTTGAGAGTGTTTTTTTGAACTTAGGTCTGCAAAAATTGAAAGTATTGCATTTACATGTTCAATTGTTGTTGTTTCGTCAAAACTAATCGAGATATGATTATCGTCAATAGAGTTGAAATTCATTTCATTTTCAATAGCCTTATCACAAACTTTCCTCGCAGAAACAGGAGTTTCAAAATATAGAGTGTCGAAAAATGCTTTGTTTTTTTGAATAAATCCATATTGAGAAGCTTCTTTAGCAATTAAAGCTGCAAGAGAATGAATTTCATTTGCAATTGCCTTAATTCCAACTGGACCATGCCAAGCTGCATATTGCCCTACTACAATTGCAACCATAGCAGTTGCAGTACAGATATTTGATGTTGCTTTTTCTCTCTTAATATGTTGCTCACGCATTTGAAGAGCTAAACGATAAGCTTTGTTGCCGTGAGCATCAACTGTTTGCCCAACGATTCTTCCTGGTATATTCCTCTTGAAGTTTTCAGTACAAGCAAAGTACCCTGCGTGAGGTCCACCATATCCCATTGGCACTCCAAAACGTTGAGTTGAACCACAAACGCAGTCAGCTCCCCATTCACCTGGAGGGGTTAGAAGTGAAAGTGAAAGAAGGTCAGCTGCAACCCCTACAAATATATTATTTTCTTTAGCTTTCTTTACAAATTCTGTGTAGTCTTTTACTTCTCCATAACGGTTTGGATATTGAACAATAGCTCCAAAGAATTTATTATCTAAAACAATAGTATCTGAATTTCCAAATACTAATTCAATTCCTTTTGGTAAAGCTCTTGTTTTGATTACTTCAATGCTTTGTGGGAATAGTCCCTCTTCAACGAAGAATTTTACAACATTATTTTTTTGTTGTTCTCTTGTACGAGTGCCAAAAAACATTAACATTGCTTCTGCAACTGATGTAGATTCATCAAGCATTGATGCGTTGGTTAATGGCATTGCTGTTAGTGAATGAATAGTTGTTTGGAAAGTGAATAATGCCTCAAGTCTTCCTTGCGATATCTCTGCTTGATAGGGAGTATAGGATGTGTACCAACCTGGGTTCTCAAGGATATTTCTTTGAAGAACTGCAGGAAGGATTGTATTATAATAACCCATACCTATAAATGAGGTATATAATTTATTCTTAGAAGCCAATTCTTTTAGGTGAGTTGTATATTCATACTCATTCATCCCTTTATCAAGGTTTAATGGCTTTTTGAATCTAATTGCTGAAGGAACGGTTTTGTCGATTAGTTCATCGATTGAACTAACACCAATAACCTTCAACATCCCTTTAATGTCCTCTTTTTGAGGACCATTATGTCTTTCGGAGAAATTGTTTGTTATCATTATATTAATATTTATTTTGTTTATACATTTTATCTATAGACTTTCTTGATTTTTCTCTAAGTCTGGCATCCGAATAGCCAAGAGAAATCAGTAATGGAATCCTTTTGGAAGAAGGAATGTTAAGAAGCTTTTTTATCTTTTTTTCATCAAACCAACCTATCATACATGTTCCTAAACCAATTTCAGTAGCCTGGAGACAGAATTGATTGGCTGCTATTCCAATATCAATTAATGGGTATTCTTTGTCTTTAATTACAGAACCTATTTTGGAGGTAAAATTTGGCTTTTCTAAAACAATAGCAATTATTACTGGAGCTTGGATAAGAAAACTATTCATCCCCATTCCTAAAGCTGCCTTTTCAACTTCTAGTCTTAAGCCTTCTTCTTCAACTACAATAAATGTCCAAGGTTGAGCATTACATGCAGAGGGTGAAAGACGAGCTGCTTCTATACATTTAAGGACTTTATCTCCTTCTACTGGCTTCGAAAGATACTTCCTATCGCTCTGTCTTTTTAAAATAAGTTCTTGAAATTCCATATCTTTGTTTTGCATTATGCAGAGATAAATTCTCCGTCTGGTAAAACCTTTTTAATAAGTCCTTGTAGAACAGTTCCTGGACCAACTTCAATAAATGTTCTTGCTCCATCTTCTATCATAGCTTTAGATATCTGAGTCCAACGCACAGGAGCTGTTAATTGCTTAATTAGATTGGCTTTAATTTCTTTTGGATCTGTCATAGCCAATGCGTTTACGTTTTGGTATATAGGACATATTGGGGTTTTAAATTCTGTATTTTCAATTGCTCTTGAGAGTTCTTCTTGTGCAGGAAGCATTAGAGGAGAATGGAAAGCACCACCTACAGATAAAGGTAGCGCGCGTTTTGCTCCCGCAGCCTTCATATCTACACATGCTTGGTTAATTCCAGCCACTGAACCTGAAATCACAAGTTGTCCTGGACAGTTATAGTTTGCTGGGACAACAATCTCATCTTTTATTTTCGCACAAACATCTTCAACAATATTATCTTCTAATCCCAAAACAGCAGCCATAGTTGAAGGAACAGCCTCACAAGCTTTTTGCATTGCGTTGGCTCTTGCTGCAACAAGGCGAAGACCATCTTCAAAGCTCATTGCCCCTGCAGCTACTAAGGCAGAGAACTCTCCTAAAGAATGTCCTGCAACCATATCTGGTTTAAAGCTATCGCCCATTGTGTGAGCAAGTATTACTGAATGAAGAAATATAGCAGGTTGAGTAACATTTGTTTGTCTTAAATCCTCAACAGTTCCTGAAAACATTAGATCGGTTATTCTAAAACCTAAAATCTCATTTGCTTTCTCAAACATTTCTTTTGCTGAAGTTGAATTATCGTAAAGATCTTTTCCCATGCCTACGAATTGAGCTCCTTGACCTGGGAATACATATGCTTTTATCATAATTAATTATTATTTATCGGTTATAAATAGAGTGCAAAAATAAGATAATTTTCTTAAAGGATAACAGTTTTCAGAACAATTACACTATACTTAATAAGAAATTTGCCAAAATACTGTATCTTTGCAACTTTAATTGAAAATAAATATTAAAAACATAGAAATGAGAAAAATAACTTTATTTACATTAATTATGACAGTAGTTTCTACAATGTTAGTGGCGCAGATGAAACCAGAAGATGCTGCTGCAGTTAAACAATCCAATCCTTTGGTTCAGGATTGGAATACTCCGTACCAAAGTCCTCCTTTTGATAAAATCAGAACAGAACACTATAAACCTGCAATCCTTTTTGCTTTAGATGAAGCAAAGAAAGATGTAAATCTAATTATTGAAAACAAAGAAAAACCAACATTTGAAAATACAATTGTTGCTCTTGAAAATGCAGGAGGATTACTTAACAGGGTATTAGGCGTATTTTTCAATATCAACGAATCAAATACAAGTGGTGAACTTCAAAAAATTGCTGAAGAAATTTCTCCGGACTTAACAAGACACGGAAACGATATTAACATGAACCCTATACTTTTTGCTAAAGTAAAAAGTGTATATGATATGAGAGATGACATACCTTTGACAACAGAACAAAGAATGTTATTAGACAAAACATATAAAGGATTTATTAAAAGAGGAGCATTACTAGAAGGAGCTCAAAAAGATGAATTTCGTAAGATTTCAGAAGAGTTATCACTTCTAAGCTTAAAATATCAAAAGAATAACTTATCAGATCAAAATGCATACATGAAAGTTATTACTAACAAAAAAGACTTGGTTGGGCTTCCTCAATATGCAATTGACGCAGCAAAAGAAACAGCAAAACAACGCAAGGTTAAGGGTTGGGTATTTACATTAGATTATCCAAGCTACCTACCTTTAATTACTTATGCTGACAATAGAGAACTACGAAAAGAAATATGGACAGCATCAAGTAGGATTGCAAATAATGATAACGAAAACGACAATAAAGAAACTGTTATTAAGATAACAAATAACCGTCTTCGTATGGCTCAACTTTTAGGATATTCATCATATGCAGAATATTCATTAGTAGATAGAATGGCAGAAAATCCATCAAAAGTACTTTCTTTTATTGATGATCTATTAAAATCATCAATGCCATTTGCTAAGAAAGATATAAAAATGGTTACCGACTATGCACAATCAAAAGGATTTGAAGGAGAACTACAACGTTGGGATTGGTCATATTGGTCAGAAAAACTAAAGACTGAAAAATATTCAATTAATCAAGAAATGACTAAACCATACTTCCAATTAGAAAAAGTACGTGAAGGGATATTTATGTTGGCAGACAAACTTTATGGATTAGAATTTAGAGAAAATAGAGAAATAACAACATACCACCACGACGTTATTACTTACGAAGTTTGGGATAAAGCTAACAATAAATTTATGGCATTAATGTATATGGACTTCTTCCCAAGAGAATCAAAACGTTCAGGCGCATGGATGACATCATTTAGAGAACAAAAAATGGAAAACGGAAAAGACGTTAGACCATTAATTCAAATGGTATGTAATTTCACAAAACCAACTGCTAAGAGTCCATCACTATTAACTTTTGATGAATACAACACCTTACTTCACGAATTTGGACATTGCTTACATGGTATTTTATCAGAATGTACATACGAGAGCACATCAGGAACATCAGTATATAGAGATTTTGTTGAATTACCATCACAAATAATGGAGAACTTTTCAACAGAAAAAGAATTCTTAGACTTATTTGCAGTTCATTACCTAACAGGAGAAAAAATTCCAGCAGAACTTATCCAAAAGATTAAAGCAAGCGAAGAATACCTTCAAGGATATGGTACAGTTCGTCAATTATTCCTTGCATTAGTTGATATGGGATGGAATAACACCACAAAACCATTTTCTGGAGATGTTGAAAAAATAGAAAGAGCTTCCGCACAAAAAGCAGAACTTCTTCCAGCAATTGATGGTTCAATAATGAGTACACAATTTGGACATATATTCTCAGGCGGATATGCGGCAGGATATTATGGATACAAATGGGCAGAAGTTTTAGATGCAGATGCTTATTCATTATTCAAAGAAAAAGGAATCTTCAATAAAGAAGTTGCAACATCTTTCCGAAAGAATGTATTATCAAAAGGAGGAAAGAAACATCCAATGGAACTTTACAAAGCATTCCGAGGACAAGAACCAACCACCAAAGCATTACTAATAAGAAGCGGATTTATAAAATAATCCCATACTTAAATAAAACCAAAGAGGCTGATATTAATTTATCCGCCTCTTTTTTTTTCGATTAGTAATGTATCCTTCAACTCGTAGTAAGACCGTTGCAAGGTAAAAATCAGCATTAAAGACTAACAAACAGGTTGTTAAAAAGAAAAGTCAAATAAGTATTCTTCAATCAAATTTAGAGGGGACGACGAAAATAAGTTAAGGAAAAATTATTAGTAAGCTTTTTGATCAGAATCAGGATTTACAAGATTAAAGGATTTTCATGATTACCACGAAGGGGTGAAAGGTTTGTAGGAAAATA
>JALNVJ010000063.1 GCA_023227645.1 Bacteroidales bacterium
GAAAGACATCCCTATTGAGGCTTTGTATGGAGTACAATCTTTAAGAGGTTTTGAAAACTTCCATATTTCAAACGAAAAACATTGTGATTACCCTAACTTTATAAAAGGATTTGCCCTAACAAAAAAAGGTGCTGCAATAGCTAACCATAAACAAAACCTTCTTTCAGACATACAATTTGAAACTATTTGTAAGGCATGTGACGAAATTTACGAAGGAAAATGGCATGAAAACTTCCTATCTGATATGATTCAAGGAGGTGCAGGAACTACAATGAATATGAATGCAAATGAAGTAATCGCAAACCGCGGGCTTCAACTTATGGGAAAAGAACCTGGCCAATATGAATTCCTTTCTCCAAACGACCAGGTAAACTGCTCTCAGTCAACAAATGATGCTTATCCAACTGCCCTACATTTTGGGTTGTACATGGAAAGTAAAAATCTAATTGACGCCTTAGAAAAAATTATATCTTCTTTAAACAAAAAGGCTGAAGAGTTTGCAGAAGTTATTAAGATGGGTCGTACCCAACTTCAAGATGCCGTTCCTATGACATTAGGTCAATCTTTTAAAGCATTTGCTGATGCACTAGATGCTGAGAAAAAAAGATTAATTGAAGAAATTAAACAATTTTTAGTTGTTAATATGGGAGCAACTGCAATTGGTACAGGAATCTGTTCTCAACCAGGATATAGCAAATTATGTGTTGATGCACTTAGAGATATTACAGGTTGGGATATTACACTTACAGGCAACTTAGTTGAGTCAACTCACGACACCTCTGTTTTAGTAGGACTTTCTTCTCAACTTCGTCGTATTGCCCTAAAAACAATTAAAATATGTAATGACCTTCGCTTAATGGGCTCTGGTCCAAGAGCAGGTATCCATGAAATATTCCTTCCAGAAATGCAACCAGGTAGTTCAATTATGCCAGGAAAAGTTAATCCAGTTATCCCTGAAGTAGTTAATCAAATATGCTATAAAGTTATTGGAAACGACACAACAGTTATGCTTGGAAGTGAAAATGCTCAATTAGAATTAAATGTTATGGAACCAGTTATGGCATTCTCATTATTCAATTCTCTTGAACTTCTCGTAAATGGATTTGATACTCTAAGAACTAAATGTATTGATGATATTAAGGCTGACGTTGCAAACTGTAGACATCAAGTTCGACATTCAATTGGAATCGTAACTGCATTAAATCCAATAATTGGATATAAGAGTTCAACAAAAATTGCAAAAGAAGCTATAGAAACAGGAAAGGGTGTTTACGAACTCGTTCTTGAGCACGACATTCTATCAAAAGAAGACCTTGACACAATCCTACTTCCTAAAAATATGATTGAACCAGTTAAGTTGGATATTAAACCAAGACGAATTCTATAAATAATAAGTTAATCCTTATTAAATTTCTGATTAAGAAAGTCTTTCTTTAAATAAAGGAAGACTTTCTTTGTTTTTTAGTAAATTATTTTAGAAAATTACTATCTTTGCATCTTATGGTTAAGGGAGAAAAACATATAATTGATATTAGAAATAAGAGAGCGTCGTTTGAATACTTCTTCATCCAAACATATATTGCTGGGATGCAATTGTGTGGAACTGAAATTAAATCAATCAGAGAAGGAAAAGTAAATTTAACAGATGCATATTGCACATTTCTGGGTAATGAGCTTTGGGTTAACGAACTACACATTGCTGAATATCGTTTTGGCTCCTACTATAATCACGAAGTTAAACGATCACGCAAACTACTCTTAAATAAGAATGAACTCAAAAAACTACAAGGAAAAACAAAAGAAAAGGGTCTAACAATAATACCCGTCCTCCTATTTATTGATAGTAGAGGTTATGCTAAACTCGAAATAGCTCTTGCAAAAGGAAAACATTCTTATGATAAAAGAGAATCAATAAAGCAAAGCGAATCTAAGCGTGAATTAGATAGAATGATGAAAAAACAATATTAGATAACCACAAAGAAATAAAAATATAAACATAATAAATCAATTTATATGATAAAGAAGTTAATCAGTTTGGTTTTTGCAATTCTTTTCACATTTGTTGGATATTCTCAAACAATTCCTTTTGGAAAAGGTTATGTTATTAATGGGGAAATTCTTAACACATATGAAGGATTTGTTACTTTACGTTCATACTTTAGAGATGGTAACGAAAGAGTTGACACTGCATATATTGAAAACAATAAATTCACTTTTCGCAGTCCAATTAATGAAGCAATCCCGGCCCTACTTACAATTAATGGGATGAGAGATTTTAGAATTTATCTTGAACCTACTACCTATGAGATAAAAATTGATGCAAAACAAGCTAGCAACATAACAATAAAAGGCTCTAAGTGGACAGATAAGTGGAATGAAGTTACAAGACCTCTTGAAAAAGAAGATTATAATGTTCATCTAAGAAGATTAGAAAACTGGGTGATCAATAACCCTGAACATATATTTTGCGCTGATATAATTTCATCATACTTAGCATATAGATGGGATTACGAAGAACTTTTCAAAACCCTCAACACTCTTTTGAAGCCAGCAACCCAAACATATCACTACCTTAAACTTAGAGAAAGAGAAAAAACTCTACAATCAATTGCAGTTGGACAAAATGCTCCAGATTTCACTCTTAAGAATACAAGTGGCAAGACCATTAATTTATACAAACAATTAAATGGGAAGAAATTTCTATTAGTTGATTTTTGGGCATCATGGTGCAAGCCTTGTAGAGAAGAAAATCCAAACCTGGTTATAGCCTACAATAAATATAATTCAAAGGGATTTGATATTTTAGGAGTTTCATTAGATGTGGATAAAAAAATGTGGGAACAAGCTATTAAAGATGACAAATTGCAATGGGAACAAGTTTCTGACCTAAAGCTTTGGGATAGTGAAGCTGCAAAAAAATATCTAATTACTGCCATTCCTTATAATGTTCTTATTGATAATAAAGGTTTAATAATTGCAAAAAACCTTAAAGCAGAAGAACTAGTTAATAAATTAGAAGAACTAACTAGCACCTATGGATATTCAATAAGTGGTAATGTAGCAGGGATTTCAGATGGGAATGTTAAACTAAACCTTTTACTTGAATCAGGAGAGAAGAAAACCTTTAACTCAAAGATAAGAGACGGGAAATTTGAATTTAAAGGCGTTGTTGATTTTGTTTGCGTAGCTCAAATTGAACTTCCAACTAAGGACGGAGACTTTTCTTTCTTTATGGAAAACAATACAATTAAGATAACAGGATCTAAAGAAGATTTAGAAAACATATCAATTAAAGGCTCCGAAAAAAATGATATTTATGCAAACCTTATAAATAGGTGTAATAAATCGTCAAACCCTATTCAATCTCTAATGAATGATGTATCAAAAAATCCAACCACATTCTACGCTCCACTTATTATCAGCAATTATTTAGCTGCTTATTTAAGTGATAACGAACTAAAAGAAATTGTTTCATTACTTAATAATGATGCAAAAAGAATGTATCAATACAAACTTCTACAAGACTATATTGCAGAAATTCAAAAGGAAGAAAAGGTTGGAGAAAAATTTATTGACTTCACACTTCCAAATACAAATGGAATAGATATTAAAGCTTCCGACTATATTAAAGACAAGAAATATGTATTAATTGATTTTTGGGCATCATGGTGTGTTCCTTGTAGAACTGAAAGTAAATATTTAGTTCAAGCCTATAATAAATTCCATTCTAAAGGATTTGATGTTCTTGGTGTTTCTCTCGATAAAGACAAGACAAAATGGATAAAAGGTATTAACGATGATGGGTTGGTATGGGAAAACGTTTCCGACTTACTCCAATGGAATAGCATTGTTGTTAAACTCTACAAATTAGAATCTATCCCTCAAAACATTTTGGTTGACCAAGAAGGGAATATTGTGGCACGCAACCTTAGAGGAGAAAACATAATGACAACACTTAATCAATTCTTTTCAAAATAAATAATCCTATATGCTTAATAACAAACCAATACAGAGGATTAAAAAAACCTCTATGGGCAAAATCATCTTACAATACTCAATGATAGGACTTGGAATTCTAATGTACACCTTTGCATGGTCGGTTTTCCTTATTCCTCAACAAATAATTGGAGGTGGAGTTGCTGGTATTGCATCCATAATATTTATTGGGACAGGTATTCCTGTGGGATTATCCAATCTACTAATCAACATTGTCCTCCTTCTAATTGGCATAAAAACCCTTGGAGGTAAATTTGGAATAAACACAGTTATTGGGATAATTATAGCATCTCTTGCATTTATCCTTTGGCAACAAATAATTCATATCGAACAATATATTGATGCAACACAATTCGAACCATTTATGTGTGCTATTATTGGTGCTGGAATTTCTGGAGTTGGAATTGGAACAACATTCAACTACGGAGGAAACTCTGGAGGCACAGATATTATTGCTCTAATTATTACTAAGTATAAGAATATAAGTGCTGGAACAGTAATTTTGTATATAGATATTTTCATTATTATATCTGCATTCATTCTCCCAGGCATGACAATAACAAATATTGTTTATGGATATGTTGTTATGTTTGTTTTCACCTATGTTTTAGACCTAACAATTGAAGGCAATAAACAATCATATCAAATATTGGTATTCTCTAATAATACAGATATTATTGCTGATGCAATAGGCAATGAAGTCAAACGTGGAGTAACTATTATTGATGCACATGGTTGGTATTCAAAAAAAGATCAAAAAATCTTAATGGTAATTGCACGTAAGCAAGATAAGGTTGAAATAATGAGAATAATTAAGTCTTTAGACCCTAATGCCTTTATCTCTATCGGCAAAACCCAAGGTGTGTTTGGACAAAATTTTGACACACTAAGACTATAGCAAATAATATTCACCAAAACAATTATAAGTTAACTTATTATTAACCTACATAACACAGAATTAAGATAACAAGAATACAATGGTGAAAAAATCAATACAAAAAATACGTAAAACTTCAACAGGAAAAATAATTTGGCAATACTCAATGATTGCACTTGGCATATTTATGTATGCATTTGCTTGGTCAGTTTTTCTAATTCCTAAAAGCATTGTTGGTGGTGGAGTTGTTGGTATTGCTTCAATAATTTATATTATCACAGGTTTTCCTGTGGGTATATCAAATTTTGTAATCAATATTATACTACTTCTTATTGGGTTTAAAATATTAGGAGGGAAATTTGGGCTTAATACAGTAATTGGAAGCCTAATTGCATCTTTTTCTTTTCTCTTCCTTCAACAAGGTATAGATATACAACATTATTTCGACCTAAATAAGTTTGACCCATTTATGAGTGCTGTTATTGGGGGAGCTATCTCTGGCCTTGGAATTGGATTATGCTTTGCCCATGGAGGAAACTCAGGAGGAAGTGATGTTGTTGCACTAATCTATACTAAGTATCGCAATGTGAGTCCAGGTTCGGTTATCTTTGTTATTGATGCCATTGTTATAATTTCCTCAATAATTATTCCAGCTAACTCAATTGAAAGTATAATATATGGTTTTATTGTAATGGCAGTATTCACTTATTCCATAGACCTTGTTATTGAAGGGAATAAACAATCATATCAAATTCTAGTTTTCTCTCAAAACAATAGAACAATAGCAGATGCAATTGGTAAAGATATTAAAAGGGGAGTTACACTATTAAACGGTGAAGGATGGTATTCTAAACAAGACCAAAAAGTATTGGTGGTTATTGCAAGAAAAGCTGAAAAAGTGGACATATTACGAGTAATCAAACAAATAGACCCAACTGCCTTTATATCGATTGGAAAAACACAAGGCGTATTTGGTAAAAACTTCGACGACATTAAATTATAAACAATGATTAGTGTAAAATGGATAATGGTTAATATTCTACAATCAAAAAACAAAAAATATTTTTGTTTATCCATTCTATTTCTTATCGTTGTATTAATTAGTTCATGTTCAAAATATGATTCAATTGAAGATAAGAATATATTCTTTTATAACGAAAGCTCAAACATATCATCCCTAGACCCAGCCTTTGCAAAAGACCAAGCAATGATATGGGCAAACCTTCAAATCTTTAATGGCTTGGTTCAGCTCGATTCCTTATTGGAAGTTCAGCCCTCGATAGCCAAAAAATGGGAAATATCAGAAGACGGACTAACATATACATTCACATTAAGAGATGATGTCTATTTTCATAAACACCCAATCTTTAAAGAAAAGAGAAGAAAAGTTATAGCATCCGACTTTGTATACAGCTTCAATAGAATAATAGATGAAAAACTTGCATCACCAGGAGCATGGATATTCAACTTAGTTAAAACCACAACAACTAATCCAAAAACCTACTCTTTCTCGGCTCCAAACGACTCAATATTTCAAATCGTACTCAAGCAACCCTTCTCTCCATTTCTAGGACTACTCACAATGCCATACGCATCAGTTGTTCCAAAAGAAATTATTAAACACTACGGCCAAGACTTTAGAAAAAACCCAGTAGGAACAGGACCATTCTATTTCCAGATGTGGAAAGAAGGAGTAAAATTAGTGTTGCTAAAAAACGAAGACTATTTTGAAAAAGACAGAAATGGAAAACCTCTACCCTATCTTGATGCAGTCAATATTAGCTTTATAATAGACAAACAATCAGTTTTCTTAGAATTTGTAAAAGGTAATATAGACTTTATTTCAGGCATAGATCCAAACTATAAAGATGAAATATTGACAAGAAATGGAGAACTACAAGAAAAGTATAAAAACAAAATTAATCTTATAACTCAACCCTATTTAAATACAGAATACTTAGGCTTTTTAGTTGATAAGCAATTAAGCCCAAAAGATAACCCTCTTCAAAATAAGAAAATCCGTCAAGCAATTAACTATGGATTTGACAGAAAGAAGATGATTAAGTACCTCAGAAACAATATTGGATTAGCCGCAGAAAACGGAATCATACCAAAAGGATTAGCAGGATTTGACACCAACACAACCTACGGATACACATATAACCCTCAGAAAGCAAAAGAATTATTAAAAGAAGCAGGCTACGAAAATGGTAAAGGACTCCCTCCAATATCCCTCCAAACAACCTCAACCTACCTTGATTTATGCAAGTATATACAACAACAACTAAACCTACTAGGCTTCGATATCAAAGTTGATGTTAATCCCCCTGGAGCATTAAGAGAACAAATTGCCCAATCAAAATCGATGTGGTTTAGAGGAAGTTGGATAGCCGATTATCCTGATGCAGAAAACTATCTATCCCTTTTCTACTCACCAAATTTCTGTCCCAAAGGACCAAACTACACCCATTTTTCCAATAAAACATACGATAAACTCTACGAAAAAGCACAAAAAGAAACCTCAACACAAAAGAGATCGGAACTATATAAGCAAATGGACAGGTTGATAATGGAAGAAGCCCCAATTGTAGTTCTATACTACGACCAAGTCCTTCGCTTTGTACAAAAAAACATAGAAGGCCTATCCTCAAATCCAATGAACCTACTAATCCTCAAACACGTTAAAAAGAACTAGTTTTATCAACTTGCCACTTTGTCCGCAAAGAAATCCCACACGAGTTAAACGTTCTATTTTCAGCCCTTAGTTTCTTTGATCAAAAAACTCCTTCTCTCCACGCCCCAAACACACCGTCTCCATGCCCCAAACACACCGTCTCCGTAGGTCAAACACACCGTCTTCGCACCTCAAACTCCCCGTCTCCATGCCTCAAACTCCCTATCTCCAGACACAAGACTCATTATCTCCAGCTCTAATCTCCTTATTAATCGAAATAAAGGCTCACAAATAACTTAAGACCGTTGTAAAATCCAACGCACTCTTTAAATAAGTTTTTATGTATCTTTGAGGACAGATTAGTGCTCTGAGGTTAGATCAATACTTTCCCGTTTACACAAAATATTGTACAGTCCCGACTAAAAAAACGTACTCAAAATTTTTCCTTAATAAAAAAAGATTTTTCCTTAATAAAAAAGATTTTTTCCTTAATATAAATTCTTTTTTCCTTAATATAAATTCAATTAGATTAAATCTATTTTCTTACAAACCTTTCACCCCTTCGTGGTAATCATGAAAATCCTTTAATC
>JALNVJ010000064.1 GCA_023227645.1 Bacteroidales bacterium
AAGGAGCGACCTAGGGTAAAACTAGTAACTGGGGCTAAGTCGTAACAAGGTAGCCGTACCGGAAGGTGTGGCTGGAATACCTCCTTTCTAGAGATAGAAAAAAGAGATCTTATGATCTCACAACAAGAACTTTTGACACTTGCTTAATTTAGATTAAGTATTTCGCTACTTTTAATGGTTTCTCTTTTTTATAAATAGTCTCGTAGCTCAGTTGGTTAGAGCACTACACTGATAATGTAGGGGTCGGCGGTTCAAGTCCGCCTGAGACTACGAAAGCCGTGAGGCTTTTTTGTTTTCATAATTGTGGATTAGCGGATATTCTTTAACGACTATCCGCTTTCTTTTTTTATATAATCAAGTACTGTCAATTAATTTCCTTAATTCGAGTCTATTTAGTTTTCAGTCCTCCTAAATATAAAAGTATGAAATTTAGCCGCCGGCTTAAACATAATTAGCCCCCGTCTAATTTTTACATTATTTTTTTGTGATTTGAGAATCGTTTTTCTCTTGCAAGGGTTTTAGTTTTCGAATGCTAAGAATTTTTTCTTAAAGTTCTCTGGGATTATTGCAGAGATATTGGCCTTGTTATCGTAGCCAGAGAGTATAGTTGTGCATTTGGACTTAGTTATTCCTGTTGTCTTTTCTATTAGTTGTTGGTGCATCTTCATACTCTTTTTCCCAAAGGAAAAAAATTTGGTTTCTACATATATATTATCTCCTTGTAGTATTGGTGAAATAAAATCTATATCAATATGAACTATTACTACAACTATATTAGACCATTCAATCTTCTGTTTCATTACTTCTTGGAAGTAGTTTATTCTTCCAACGTCGTAGTATTGTGCATGAAAGCTGTTGTTTACATGGCTTAGAGCATCGATATCGCTAAATCTAATTTGGATAGGTATGCTATGTTTATAGGTTTCTTTTGTTGTCAATTTTCTTTGGTATTTTATGCAAAAATACAATATTCCGAATTGTTTTTGTAATTTTGTCAAGATAAATTTTATTTTATGAGTTCAGTTTTAAAGAAAGATGATTTTTACTATATGCAAGAGGCTCTGAAACAAGCTGAGCTTGCTTTGAATATTGATGAGGTGCCTATTGGTGCAGTAATTGTTTGTAGGGAAAAGATTGTTGCAAGAGCACATAATTTGTCTATGCGTTTAAACGATTTCACTGCTCATGCTGAGATGCAAGCCTTTACTTCTGCTACTAATGCTTTGGGTGGAAAATATTTAAATGACTGTACTTTATACGTTACAATGGAACCTTGCGTTATGTGTGCGGGAGCCTGTTATTGGACACAGATAGGTAAGGTTGTTTATGGTGTAAAGGATGAAAAAAGAGGGGCATCAACCACGGGTGTGAATTTATATCATCCCAAAACAATTGTTGAATCGGGGGTTTTAGAGGATGAATGTTTGAAATTAGTTAAGGATTTTTTTAAGAAAAAGAGAAAGATATAAGAAGATTAAGATAATATATGTATATAATAGACGAAGAATTAGAGAGAAAAGAAATATTAAAGAGGTATAAGCATCTTATTCAATTAATTTCTAAATCAGCTTCAAGGGAAGAAAAAAGGCAGGTTAGAAGAGCCTTTACTGTTGCTCAAAAGGCACATAGTGGTGTTAGGAGAAAGACTGGAGAGCCTTATATATATCATCCAATGGAAGTGGCAAGAATTGCTGCTGAGGATTTAGGTCTGGGTCCAACTGCTGTTGTTTGCGCTCTTTTGCATGATGTGGTTGAAGATACCGAGTTTACTCTTGATGATATTAGAACTATATTTGATGATAGGGTGGCTCAAATAATTGACGGCCTAACAAAGATTGAAGGAGTTTTCGACTATGCTACTAATTCTATTCAGGCTGAGAATTTCAAAAAGTTACTTACCACAATGGGTGATGATGTTAGAGTTATTCTATTGAAATTATGTGATAGGTTACATAATATGAGGACTCTTGAGTCTATGCGTGAGGATAAACAATTAAAAATAGCTTCCGAAACCCAAATGCTATATGTTCCACTTGCTCATCGTTTGGGCTTGTATCAAATTAAAAGTGAATTAGAAGACCTTGCAACGCAATATATTAATCCTCAGGGCTACCAAGAAATTATAGAGAAGCTAAAAGATTCCGAAGAGGTTAGAAATAAATTCATTAAGGAATTCGCTGAACCTATTAAAAGAGAGCTTACAAATAAAGGTTATAGCTATACTTGTACTGCAAGGGTTAAAACAATAACTTCTATTCTAGGAAAGATTGAAAATAAAGGAGTTTTATTTGATGAGATATACGATATTTTTGCAATTAGAGTTGTCTTAAATGTTCCGTTTGAAATAGAGAAAGAATCTTGTTTTGCTGCCTATTCCCTAATCAATACAATTTATGGAGAGCAAAAACACGATAGACTAAGGGATTGGATATCTAAACCAAAAACAAATGGCTATGAGGCACTCCATTTTACTGTTCAAGCAAATAATGGGAGATGGGTAGAGGTTCAAATCAGAAGTCAAAGAATGGATGAGATTGCTGAAAAAGGATTAGCAGCACATTATAAATATAAAGAAGTAAAAGAAGGGCAATTAGACGAGAAATTAGATAATTGGTTAGGTAAGGTAAGAGAGCTTTTAGATAACCAATCTGAGAATGCAATTGATTTTGTTAATGATTTCAAATTAAATTTAGTTATTGATGAAATAACAACCTTTACACCTAAAGGGAAAATAATAATATTGCCAAAAGGTTCAACTGTATTAGATTTTGCTTTTAATGTTCATACCCAATTAGGGATAAACTGTATGGGAGCAAAGGTAAACTACAAGGTGGTAACTCTTAAACATAAGCTAAAACCATCCGATCAAGTAGAGATAATAACTTCCAAAATAGCATATCCAAAAGAAGAATATTTAACCTTTGTTAAGACTTCAAGAGCAATTCAGGGTATAAAGAACTATTTAAGAGACTATCGTAAAGGCTTTTATGAGGAAGGTTTAAAGAAGCTTGAAAAGATGTATGCTGAGTTAGATATAGTGTTTAATACTGAAAACATAGAAAGGCTAAGCAAATATCTTGGAGTACAACCGCAAATTGATTTATATTATAAGATAGCTACAGACGTTATAACAATAGATGATATTAGACTATGTTTTGATAAGAGAAAATCTAAGAACTCAACTTGGATGTTTCTTAGAAATCCTTTTCTAATTAGAAGAGATAGAGATGGAGATAAGCTTACTTTAAAAGAAGAAATAAAAAAACAAATTGAGAACAATCCTGAGCAAGTTGTTATAAGACAAAATATGGAAAACCTTAAATATATAACTGCAACATGTTGTCGTCCCGTTCCTGGAGATGATATCATTGGTTTAATAAGGGAAAGCTCAATTGAAGTACACAGAACATCTTGTATAAAGGCAGTTGATGAGATGTCAAAATTTGGTCATAGGATAATTAAAGCTAAATGGCGTGAGAACGAAAAGATAACTTTCTTAGCGGGTATTAGAGTTAAAGGTATTGATAGGAAAGGGCTTTTGCAAGAATTAACAGGAGTTGTTTCAGAGGGTTGGAATATTAATATTAGAGGGCTTGCAATGGAAAGTAGCGAGGGTTTGTTTGAAGGAACTATAATGGTATACATATATGATGCCGCACAACTAAATAAGCTAATCAAAAATGTAGAAGGTATTGATGGCATTCAAAGTGTCAGAAGAATTTAATAACTAAAAAGAATCATGACAAGAAAACATATACTATTATTAATCTCTTTCATCCTTATCGGCCTTACTGCAACTAGTCAAGAAACCAAGTCAAAAAACATTAGAATAAATGGGTATATGTATGATTCCAAAACGAAGGAAACATTAATAGGAGCAACCATTTATGATATGAATAACAAAGTTGGAACATCATCTAATAACTATGGTTTCTATTCAATTTCAATTCCTAAGGGGCAAGCAAAATTTTTTATCTCCTATATAGGCTATGAAAAGATACTGCTTAAATATAATTTCACAAAAGACACTACGATAAACATCTACTTACAGCCATCAAGTTCAACTCTTAAAGAAGTTGTAATTGAGGATAGGAGTATCGCTAAACGATTTATTGAAGATCCAACACCAGGGAAAATTACAATAAATCCAATCACCATAACCTCCTTGCCCTCTATTGGAGGAGAAAGTGACTTATTAAAATCTTTACAACTATTGCCAGGAGTAAAGAGTGGAACAGAGGGAACAACAGGGCTATACGTAAGGGGAGGAAATATGGATCAAAACTTATATTTAGTAGATGGAATACCAATCTATAACCCGAATCACCTAATGGGCTTTATCTCCACTTTCAACACAGATGCTATTAAGAATATTGAATTCTACAAAGGAGCTTTCCCTGCAAGATATGGAGGAAGAGCCTCTTCGGTTGTGGATGTTAGAATGAAAGATGGTGATAATGAAAAAATAAAAGCTGAGGTAAGTTTAGGATTAATTTCTGCAAAGATAAACGTTGAGGGCCCTATAATAAAAGATAAGACTACTTTTAGTATCTCAGGAAGAAGAACTTATATTGACCTTTTAACAAAGCCCATAATAGCTTATATGAATAATTCAGAAGGTACTGATGCTGATTTTGCTTATTTTTTTAGCGACCTAAATCTGAAGCTCCATCATAAATTTTCTCCTAGCAATCAATTAACAGCAAGTTTGTATTGGGGAGATGATAAGTTTAATTTTAGTTCCCAAGATAAAGGTACAGATTATTCCGATAAAAACACTGCAAATGTTAAATGGGGCAACTTAATAGGCACAATTGATTGGGCATATGAAATAAATAATAGACTTTTCTCAAATCTTTCTTTGTCTTATAATAGATATCGTTCTAATATGAATTCTATATTTGAAAGTACATATAATGAAAATGGTTCACAGTTTAATTATAAGTTTGACTTTTCTTTCCTTTCTGGTGTTGAAGATTGGTCAGTAAAAAATAATTATAATTTTTATTTGAATGGATGGAACTCTATTAATTATGGAGTAAATTACACCTACCATACCTATTCTCCAGAAATAACATCTATGTTTGCAATAGAAGAGTCGGTAATGAACGATCAATATAATGTAAATAATAGGGTTTATGGGAATGAAGTCGTAGTTTATATTGAGGATGAAATGAATTTTACAGAAAAATTTTCGATTAATCCAGGTATTCATTATAACCTATTTAATGTTAATTCTACAACAACCTACCATTCAATTCAACCTAGATTTGGAATACGTTATTCAATCCTAAATAACCTATCCCTAAAGGCAGGTTATGCGATGATGAGTCAAAACATACATCTTCTTGCTAATGGAATATTATCCTTGCCAACCGATCTATGGGTGCCAGTAACCGAAAAAATAGCTCCAATAACTTCACATCAAATTAGTGGTGGAGTGTTCTACCAATTAAAAGACTGGGCAAATATTAGCTATGAAGCCTACTATAAGAAACTTAATAATGTTATTGATTATAAAGATGGTGTTTCATCATTTAACAGTAGCACAGAAAAATGGGAAGAAAAGGTGGCTCAGGGTAATGGAGAAGCCTACGGAATGGAGTTTATGGTTCAAAGAGAGAAAGGCAAAACAACGGGTTGGATATCATATACACTTTCTTGGGCATTCAGAGAATTTCCTGATGGAGAAATTAATGCAGGAAAAAGATATTTTGATAAGTATGATTCAAGGAACCAATTTAATGTTGTTATAACCCATAAGTTTAGCGATAAGATTGATGCAACTGCTGCATGGTATTATAATTCAGGAAATAGAGTATCAGTTCCAATAGCCTCATATTACGATCCATATTCAGGTGATGGAAGTTCCTCAAGATTGATTGAAATTTATGGGGAGAGGAATAATTACGTTATGCCGGCCTATCATAGATTAGATCTAAGTGTTAACTTCCATAAAGTAAAGAAATATGGAACAAGAACATGGAGTTTAAACGTGTTTAATGTATATAATAGAAAGAATGCATTTATAATTATGACGGGTTCAGAGCCTAATAAACTCAAAGCTTATAGTATTATGCCTATAATTCCTACAATCTCCTACACTTATAAACTAAAATAATATGAAATCAATTAAATATATATTATTATCATTGCTAGTATTATTTCTATTCAATTCTTGTGAATACGAGATAGACTATAAGGGAGATCTCCCCAAGAATAAGCTCGTTATTGGTACATTTATCCAGGCTGATAGTATAATTTCAATATCCCTATTTAAGAGTGCTAAGCCAGGAACTTATTATAATGAATCAATGTTTATGGAAGATCAAATAACTGATAATGAAATCGACACCTCTTCCTATGTTTCTGATGCAAGGGCAGAGCTTTATATTAACGGTACATTAAGAGAAACCCTTACATCTGGAATAAATCAAAATAAATATAATTTTTCAATAATTCCTAGGACAAACGACAACGTTGATATTAAGATGTCTTATAAAGACTATGATCAAGCAATAGGTAGTGCTAAGCTAAACCTTATAAAACCAAGTATCGACTCAGCAAATATATTAGTTCAAGAATCAATAGATACTATCTATGAAAAAACATATAGAATAGTCCTCTATTTGGAAATTTCCGATAACGGTAATGAAAACTATTATCAAATAGATCCAGAACTATATTATAGTTATTCCCAATCAGAATACAAGCTATCATTAAATAATGCAGAACTACTTTGGGAGAGCATTCCGGGAGTATATCAGGAGAATTCAACGAGTTTTCAATCTTCAGCCAATCGTTTTGGAGTTATCTCTAATAAGAAGTTTAAAGGTGGAACATATAAAATAAAACTTGGGATCAAATTAGAACCAAGATTTATTACTTATCCTTCAAAAGCAATAAGGAAAGTATATGGGAGCTTAAATATTTCCTCAATTGATAAGAAATCTTATGATTATCTCTTTACTCTTAATAGATATTATAATTCTTCATTTATGAATGAGCCAGTAATAATTCTTGATGGAGTTGAAAATGCCTATGGTTTTATTGGGGCTAAAAATTCAATAAAAGCACGAAGTATTAATTTTAGTTTTGAAACCAATGACTAAGAAAATTATTTTTATTATCCTCTTATTTATTTCATTAAGTGCAATTTCTCAAGAAAAGCCAATGGTTGAATGGGTGAGAGTTGATGGTGGTAGTTTTATGATGGGCTGTGAAGAAACAGATAAGGACTGTTATCCTGATGAGCAGCCATTTCATAAGGTTAGTATAAAAACATTCCTAATCAGTAAATACGAGGTGACAGTTTCTGACTATAAACTATTTTGCTTAGCTACAGGTAAAAATATGCCAATTTCTCCATTATGGGGGCAAATAGACTCTCATCCAATTGTCTATATTTCATGGCAAGATGCAGTTGATTATGCAAAATGGGTTGGGGGACGTCTTCCAACTGAGGCAGAATGGGAATATGCAGCTAGAGGAGGGAATAAATCAAAGGGATATATATTCTCTGGCAGTAATAATTATGATGAAGTGGGTTGGTGCTACGAAAACTCAAGCCTGCAAACACATTCAGTTGGAGAAAAATTACCAAACGAATTAGGAATATATGATATGAGTGGAAATGTTTGGGAGTGGGTAAATGATAATTATGAAATATTCTACTATCAAGAAAGCCCTAGTTCTAATCCACAAGGACCAAAACAAGGGCTTGGTAAATCAAATAGGGGAGGATGTTTTAATTTTGATTACAAACTAATGCGTACATCTCATCGTAGAGGCTCAGGCAATGAAACTTTAGGTTTTGGAACAGGTTTCAGAATTGCTAAAGATGTTAAATCAAAATAAGCTTTTTCTTCTTGTTTCATATTGTGAAAAAGATTAGGTTTTTATGAAACGGCGTTTTAATTGACTCAGATGAAATATTTGGGTATTAGTGTTATTTTTGCATAAAAAGGAGATTTGGAAAAAGCACTAATAGGTTATTATTTATTAATCCAGTAAATCCTGATTCTGACTAAAAAAACGTACTCAGAATTTTTCCTTAATAAAAAAAGATTTTTCCTTAATAAAAAAGTTTTTTTCCTTAATATAAATTTTTTTTTCCTTAA
>JALNVJ010000065.1 GCA_023227645.1 Bacteroidales bacterium
AAGGAAACTGTACAATATTTTGTGTAAAAGGGAAAGTATAGATCTAAACTCAGAGCACTAATCTGTCTTCAAAGATACATAAAAACTTATTTAAAGAGTGCGTTGGATTTTACAACGGTCTTATGTTTTTTAGGTTTTTTTTATTGGTATGGTAATCACATTGATTATCTGAGAATGCTAATATAATATCATTAGTAATATTTTATTCTCATTTAAGATTAATGTATTATTTAGAGAGTAAAGAGGTTGATTTATTGCGCAAAATTCGTTACGCATTATGCGTAATTGAAAATTGATATATATCATGGCAGAAATTTTCCTAACTCCTAACTATTGGAAGTTTCTTATTGTTCTTGCAAAAGAAGAGGAGGTTGTGCAAATATATTCTGGCTCATAGTTTTTTGGTATATAACCTTCTTTATACATTTTCGCTCCAGCTTCTAAGAGTAGTGATAATGTTTCTTCAAATTTTTCTTTGTTGCTTAAATTTTGCTTTCTTGTTAAACATAAAATATATAGAGGACAAGAAATGACATTATTGATATCTTTTCTTGTATTTATATTTACTTTAGCACCTTTATCAATAAGATATTTTACTACTTTTTCTAAGCATTCTTCTGAGGCAGTTGCTAATGGAATATATTCATCAGTTGCATTAATATTAGCCCCATTATTAATAAATATATCTAATATTTCTATTATTTCTTCTTGATGGTCATTATGTTTTCCTTTAAAATGATATTCAGAATAACTTATAGTGTCATATAAAGCATCGATTTTTTTTACATCAGCTCCTTCTTTTATGGCAATTTCTATTTCTTCTATATCAAAATTACGTATTGCTTTTATAAGATTTTGTTCTTTCTTATTATATAAAAGAAGTTCTGTCTCTTCAAGGTAATAACAGTCTTTTGCTCCATAACTTATTAATAAGTCAATAAGCCTTCTGTTATTAATGGTTTCAACCTTATTATTGGCACCTCTAATCATAAAATTATTTATATCATCTAATAAAACTGTTGTTTCGGGATTAAGGCGTAAGAATATATTTGGATCTGCTCCATTTTCAAGCAAAAACTTAGTTAGTTCATAGTCTTTTTTATAGCAAGCAGCAGCGTATAAAGGCGTAACATCATCTTCAGTATGTTTATTTATATCTGCTCCCATGCTAATTAGGAGTTTTAAAATATTTATTACTTGATTTTTATCATCCTTTTCACTACTTAGTATAAAATCGAGAAGTATAAGACTATCATCTACTATTGCATTTGGATCTGCTCCTAAGGATAGTGCTTCCTGTATATCAAAAATCTCAAAATTGTTACATGCTGATAAAAGCATGTTATTTAATTCTGTTTGTTTCATATTATTCAAATAATGATAATTTACCTAATAGGTTAAAGGTTTTGCGGTGGTGGGGGGTGGTGCCGTATTCTTTTATTGCTTGGCGATGGGCTTTGGTTGGGTAGCCTTTGTTTTTTTGCCAATTATATTCTGGATATTCTTTGGCTAGGTTTTCCATATATTCGTCACGATAGGTTTTGGCAAGGATTGAGGCTGCGGCTATGGATTGGTATTTTGCATCTCCTTTAATAATACATTTATAAGGTATGGTAAGTGTGGTTCGGAAACGGTTGCCGTCAATTAGTAGGAGCTCGGGGATTGTTTTTAGGTTTTCTATGGCTTGGCTCATTGCCAGGAATGATGCGTTGAGGATATTTATTTCGTCTATCTTTTCATTGCTAACAAAGCTTACTCCATAGGCTAAGGCTTCTTTTTCAATAATAATTCTTAGCTCTTTCCTCTTTTTCTCCGATAATTGTTTGGAGTCGTTAAGTAATTCATTTGTGAAATTTTCTGGGAGTATTACTGCTGCGGCAACAACTGCACCGCTAAGGCATCCTCTTCCGGCTTCATCTACTCCGCATTCTATTGTTTTTGGGGATTGATAATAGGGTAATAGCATTGCTTTAGGGTTGAATGTTTATAGGTATTTATTCTAAAACAAAGGGTTTAAGGTTACGCTCTGCGATTAAACCTTAAACCCTTCAATATTTAAACTTCTCTTTAGGAGAATTATTTTAAATGTTTTATTATACTTTCAAAGAATATTCTTCCATCTATATTTCCTAATTCTTCATCTGATGATCGTTCTGGGTGGGGCATCATTCCAAATACATTTCTTGTTTTATTGGTGATTCCTGCAATGTTTTCAAGGGAACCATTAGGGTTGGTCTCTGGTGTTATCTTTCCATTTTCATCGCAATAACGGAATAGGATTTGGTCGTTATCGTTTAATCTTTTTAAGGTTGCTTCATCTGCAAAGAAACGTCCTTCTCCGTGAGCTATTGGAATATTATATGCTTTATTTATTTGAGCTTCTTTGGTGAGGATTGTGTTATTGGTTTGTGGAGTAATGTATTGATTCTTGCAGATAAATTTTTGTTTATTATTGTGAAGAAGAGCTCCTTCCAATAGTTTTGCTTCTGTAAGAACTTGAAATCCATTACATATTCCAATTACATATCCTCCATTATTTGCAAATTCAATAACATTATTCATAATAGGGGATAAACGAGCAATTGCTCCTGAACGCAAATAGTCTCCGTAAGAAAACCCTCCAGGAATAACAATTAAATCGCAGCCTTGAAGGTCTGTCGTCTTATGCCAAAGCTCTACAACTTCTTGTTTAAGGATATCTTGTAGAACATAAATTATGTCGTGGTCGCAGTTTGAACCAGGGAAAATAACAACTCCAGTTTTCATTATCTATGATATTTTTATTTTGTGCAAATGTACGAAAAAACTATTTATTATTTTGAAAAACTTTCAATGATTAGGATAAAGAGAATATTAGTTTGGTGATAATTAATAAGAAAAGGATTGAAAATATGATGTTTGAATAAATAAGTTTTCGTTTTGTGGTTAAGAAATGATAGAAAAGATAGGCAAGGGTAGGGGCAAGAAGAAATATCATATAATCTTTGCCTATACTATAAAGACTAGGAAGAATAGCAATTAATGAGAATATAACAA
Organism: Bacteroidales bacterium; assembly: GCA_023227645.1. Classification (GTDB taxonomy): domain Bacteria; phylum Bacteroidota; class Bacteroidia; order Bacteroidales; family P3; genus UBA10566. Next base: position 3,037 of record JALNVJ010000065.1, read on the forward strand.
TAACGTTTGTTTTCTTTCTATAGTTAATGTTATTGTCTGCTTTACTTGAGAGAAGATTTGCAAGAGCGAAGATTCCCAAAATTCCTATAATAATATAAAAAACAAAATCAATAGGTTGAACATCAACAAAGAAATTGGGAATAAAATAAGTGTTGTTGATAAATACTGAAGCTTGATATTCTAGTTTGTCAACAATATAATAATATGTTAAAACAAAGACAATAGGGGTTAGGAATCCAAGAAGATTAATTGCCCAATAACGCCATTTATAGAACCTATAGTTAAGAAGAGAAAGCCAAACCCATAAGATAAAAAGGATTGAGGGTTTAAAGGTTAGGAAAGAAAGTGATATAAATAAGCCTGAGCAAAAAACCTCATCCAAACCTTCCAGTTTGTCGAAGGAGCGGAAAAGAAAATAGATTGCAAAGATTATAAAAGTGTTAAGAATAAGCAATGGGCTAATTGTCATTAAGGCATAGTTGCTACTAAGTAAAAGAATATAAATAAAAGCAGGGAAGAAGGTTGTTGAGGGCGATAGTTGGTTGGAAGAAAATATACTATTAATAAGTAAACCTTGCAAAATAACTAAAACAAAGGCGAGAATTGTGCATAGAGTTTTTAGTGAGGATAGAGCTTGAAAAATGATTTTGTAGACTGGAGCATCAAAACTTGTTGTTAATGGTTGGGGGGGTGAAATAAAAGCAGGTAACCATAAAAGAATAGGGATTACGGTTAAAAAAATTAATTGTAAAAAATAGTTGCTTTTGAAGGTTTTGACGAACATATTTGTGCTTTAGTATGAAATAGAATGACAAAATTACTCATTATTCATTTTCTATGCAATATTTTAGGTGTTTTTAATGATATTTTAATAAGAAAGACCAAATCTTACTATCTTTGCAGCAAATATTAAAATAGGATTTACAACTTAATTATATGTATTCTAGGACAGAATTATTGCTTGGAGGGGAGGGCTTGGAGAAGTTAAAAACATCACATGTTATGATTGTGGGATTGGGAGGCGTTGGAGCTTATGCTGCAGAAATGCTATGTAGGGCAGGAATAGGCAAGCTAACAATTGTTGACGGAGATATAATAAATGAATCGAATAGAAATCGTCAACTTATTGCACTTTCATCAACTCAAGGTCAGAAAAAAGCAGAATGTTTAGGTCTTAGATTAAAAGATATAAATAAGGATTTAGAGCTAAATATAATTGACAAATATATTAAGGAAGATGGGATGTTGGAGATATTGCAAGCAGATAAATATGATTTTATTATTGATGCAATAGACACACTAACTCCTAAAATATTCCTTATACTACATTCTCTCGACCTAAATATCCCTATCGTTTCTTCAATGGGTAGTGGAGGAAATGTTGACCCTATGCAAATTAAAATAGGAGATATTTCTCAATCTTATAATTGCACCTTGGCAAATGCAGTAAGAAAGAGATTGCATAGGTTTGGTGTCTATACGGGCTTCCCTGTTGTTTTTTCGGCAGAGAAAGTCAATCCAGATGTGGTTAGAGAAGAATTAGGTGAAAACAAGAAAAGTGTAGTAGGTACAATATCTTATCTTCCTCCAATCTTTGGATGTATGTGTGCTTCGGTTGTAATTAGAAAATTAATTGGGCATGAGATATATAAAGAAGTGAAAGATAAACGTTACTATGCAAATAAAAAAGAAAAAAAGGAGGTAAAATGCTAGAAATGTTAGAAATAATATGCAGGAATAATAATTCAAAAATCTTAGTTCCATTTGGATCAACCATTAATGAAGTATGTCAATTTGCAGGAGTTAGAACAGAATTCCCAGTCTTAGGAGCTTATGTTAATAATAAGGTTCAAAATACAAGCTATAAGGTTTTTTTGCCAAAAACTGTTGAGTTTATCGATATCACCAATCCAAATGGAAGAAGGATGTATGCATTGAGCTTAATGTTTCTCTTATACAAAGCCGTTAAAGAAGTATATCCTAAAGGAGATTTAAATATTCATCATTCAATGTCTAAGGGTTATTATTCAGAAATAAATAATATTGGGGCGTTGGATAACGAAAAAATACAAATTATCAAAGATAAGATGACTGAGTTAATTGAAAAGGATATTCCATTTATTAACAAAAGTATTCCAACCCAAGAGGCAGTTGATTTTTTTAGAAGAGTAGGACTTGAATCAAAGGCAAGGTTGGTTGAAACAAGTCAACGTTTATTTGCAGATATAGACTCTTTGGATGGAACAATTAACCACTTTTATTCTCCATTAGTTCCTTCTACATCCTATCTTAAAGTTTTTGATATTATTCAATACGATAAAGGTTTGCTCTTAGTGATGCCAAGCAAGAAAGACCCTAACAAGATTACTAATGATAAAAATAAGCAAGGCAAGATGTTTACCGTTTTTCAAGAATATGAAGAATGGATTAGAATTCTTGGTACTGCATATGTTAGCGACCTCAATGAGATAGTTAAGAATAAAGAATACAATAAATTAATTCAGGTTTCGGAAGCGTTGCACGAAAAGAGATATTCTCAAATTGCTGACCAAATATTTAAAAAGAGAGACGAGATAAAGATTGTTCTCTTAGCAGGACCTTCGTCTTCTGGCAAAACAACAAGTTGTAGAAGGCTTTCAACCCAATTATCTGTTCTTGGTTTACGCCCAATACAACTATCGCTTGATGATTATTTCTTGGATAGAGAATTTACTCCCAAAAAAGAAAATGGGGAATACGACTTTGAGTCGATAGATGCCTTAGATATAGAATTGTTTAATAAACAAATGAATGAGTTGTTGGAGGGAAAAGAAATTATAGTTCCTAGATTTGATTTTATAACAGGGAAGAAAGTTTATAACGGGAAGAAGATTAAACCTCAAGATAATGCAATATTTATTATTGAAGGGATTCATGCCCTTAATCCAAAGCTATCGGAAAAGATAGATAAGAAAAGTAAATATAATATATTTGTTTCAGCCCTAACACAAATATCTATTGACAAACACAACCTAATAAGCTCTAGTGATAATCGTTTGATTAGAAGAATTGTTAGGGACTATAACTATAGAGGATATTCAGCCATAGACACCCTTTCGCGTTGGCAAAGTGTTAGAAGTGGAGAAGAAGAAAACATATTCCCTTTTCAAGAAAATGCAGATAGTATATTCAATTCCTCACTTCTCTACGAAATAGGAGTTCTAAAAATTTATGCAAAACCACTTTTAAGCGAGGTTCCTCAAAACAATGTTGCCTATGCCGAAGCAAAAAGACTCTTGCGATTTCTTGCAAACTTCCAAACAATAGACGATCAATCTATTCCTCCAACCTCAATAATGAGGGAGTTTTTGGGTGGATCTAGCTTTGAATATTAAAACTTTTTAAACAATAAACTTGTACTTATTACGTTAGATAACAAAGAGTTTACAGAGTTATCAACACCAAGAATAGAAAAAATATTGATAAAAGTTTGTGAGCATAGTAAAAATGCAGTAATTTAGCATCTTGAAAATCGAGACAATAATAGTTTTTAAATATAAAACTTAAAACGAAATGGAATTAAAGAAAACCGATAAAGCAAACCTAGAGAATAAGAAAGCTCTTTTTATTCAATTAGGTTTAGTTGTTGCCCTAACAGTGGTGATATTTGCTTTTGAATACAAGACCTACGATACAAAAGAATCGACAATTGTTCAAAGAGAAGCGATTCAAGAGGTAGATGAAGTGGTAATTGCAACCCAAGAAGAAGCACCACCACCCCCACCAGAAGAGATACCTCAGGCAGAAACAACAGAATTTGAAATTATTGATGACTCTAAAACAATTGAAAGAGAATTTAATATTTCAAGTTTCCAACAAACATCTAATGTTTCAGCTTCTGTTGCAAAAGTAGAAATTAAGATAGAAGAAGAAGAAGTTCAAGAAGAAAAAGTTATCTTTACAGTTGTTGAACAAGAAGCTTCATTCCCTGGAGGAATTCAAAAACTAAATGAATACTTAGGTAAATCAATCAAATACCCACAACAAGCAAAAGAAACAGGAACAAAGGGAAGAGTTATGCTAACCTTCGTTGTTGAAAGAGACGGATCAATCACCGACATTAAAGTTCTTCGTGATATTGGTTCAGGCTGTGGTGAAGAAGCAAAAAGAGTTGTTAAGGAAATGCCAAAATGGCAACCTGCTAAGCAAAGAGGAAAAGCTGTAAGACAACAATTCGTTCTTCCAGTATCATTTAACCTACAAGGATAGTAAATACTCATTATACCTTTCCTTTTTTAAAGAAACATCAAGCAATTAATAGTGCTTGATGTTTTTTTATTGTATTTTTCTATCTTTATTTGAGTAGATTATTTTTATTAAATAACAATAATAATGAAAATTGTTCCGTTTAAGAATGAGAAGCTACCAAAACTAAGAGATTATAACTTCCAAAACATAATATTACTATTAAATAAGTTCTGAAGCTTACATCATTTTAAGGACAATAAATTAGATGTTAAATATAAAATTTCAGAAAAATGGAAGCAAAGAAAACCAACAAAGCAAATCTTGAAAGCAAGAAAGCTTTATTCGTTCAAGTAGGTTTGATTGTGGCACTAAGCCTAACAATCTACGCATTTGAGTATAAATCTTTTGAGAAAAACGAATCTTTCGTATTGCAAAGGCAAGCAATCACACCTCTTGATGATATTGTCATAACTATTAATGAAGATACTCCTCCATTACCTCCCGATAAGGTCCCTGCACCGGAATCAACTGAATTTAATATTGTTGATGACGATATCAAAATTAAAAATGAGTATAAACTAGAAAATTTAATTGTTGATAAGAATATTGGAGCTACAATTATGAAGATTGAGATTAAAGGAGATGAAGAAAAGGTTCTTGAAGATGAAAATACTCCTTTTAAAGTAGTTGAACAAGAAGCTGAATTCCCTGGAGGATATGGTAAGCTTATTGAATACTTAGCTAAATCAATACAATATCCACAACAAGCTTTAGAAACAGGAACAAAAGGAGGAGTTATGCTAACCTTCGTTGTTGAGAGAGATGGATC
>JALNVJ010000066.1 GCA_023227645.1 Bacteroidales bacterium
TACTCAACCAATTGGATAGAGAGATTAAATAGAAATTACAAAGGAAAGCGTACAATAGAAAAGTACCAAATCTACAATGTGAGAAAAAGAAATTTAGAGGGGACTTCTTCAAAATAAGTTAAGGAAAAATTATTAGTAAGCTTTTTGATCAGAATCAGGATTTACAAAATTAAAGGATTTTCATGATTATCACGAAGGGTTGAAAGGTTTGTGGGAAAATAGATTTAATCTAATTGAATTTATATTAAGGAAAAAAACTTTTTTATTAAAGAAAAATCTTTTTTTATTAAGGAAAAATTTTGAGTAAGGAAACTGTACAATATTTTGTGTAAATGAGGAAGTACGGATCTAAACTCAGAGCACTAATCTGTCCTCAAAGATACATAAAAACTTATTTAAAGACTGCGTTGGATTTTACAACGGTCTTATATTGTATTTATTTGTATTTTTGGGGATTGGTTATTGTGATTGTGATTGGTAGTAATTAATTATTGATGCGTATGGAGATTTTGGAGATTGAGGGTGTGGTTATTGAGATAGAGTTTAAGAGAATTAAAAATATTTATTTAAGAGTTTATACTCCTGATGCTAGGGTAAGGATTTCGGCTCCTAAGGGCTTGCCTATTGATGCTATTAGAGGTTTTGCTATTAGTAGGATAGAATGGATTGCGAATAGGAGGAGATTTGTATTGGAGAGGGAGAGATTATCTGCTAGGGTCTTTGAATCGGGAGAAATGCATTATTTTAAGGGTAAGAATTGTTGTTTGAATCTTTGTTATGAGAATAAGCCTCCTAGGGTTATGTTTGGGGATGACGGGGTGATTAATTTATTTGTCAGGGATAATGCTTCTGTAATAAAAAAGGAAGCTGTGATGAAGCAGTGGTATAAAAATGAGTTAAGGATGGTTCTTCCGCCTTTGATTGAGAAATGGGAGAGGATTCTTGGAGTGAAAATTGAGAGTTGGGATATTAAATTGATGAAGACTATTTGGGGTAGTTGTAATTGTAGATCTAAGAAGGTTTTATTTAATTTGGAGCTAATTAAGAAGCCTGCTTATTGTATTGAGTATATTGTTCTTCATGAACTTGCCCACCTAATTGAGAGATCACATAATGCCAGGTTCAAATCCATCTTAGATAAGCATATGCCTCAATGGAGAGAGATAAAAAATGAGCTAAATTCTTTTAAGGGGTAGGAGTTTTTGGTCATATAACGTTTTGAGTGGGTAAATAAAAATATTTATCTTTGCAATATGATAATTTAATTTACAATTATGAAATTTTTGAGTTTTAATATTAGGTTTTTGATTGGAGTCTTGGTTATGGTTTTGATATTTGGGAGCTGTAAGACTGCTATAGATTTCAGCAAGAGGGATATAGTTCAAAAAGAGGATAGGGTTTTGAGAGATATCGATATTAGTAGTCCTGCTTTTAGGTCTTATAATGTGAAATTGGATATTGAGCTTAGTGGTATATCTTATAGTGGTACTCTTAGAATGGTTAAGGATAGTGCTATTTGGCTTAGTGTTGGTAAATTTGGCTTCGAGGGAATAAGGATTTTGATGACTAAGGATAGTGTTTGGGTTTTGAATAAGTTGGAAAGGGAGTATTTTGCAGGGGACTATGATTTTTTTAGGAGAGTTATAGGCTTAAGGGTGAGTTATGATATGGCTCAGGGCTTACTTTTGGGTAAGGATTTTGCCGAATATGATAGTGGTGGTTATAGGCTGGAAACTAATAAGAATATTTTGAGGTATATTTATGATTCAAGATCTAATATTATTGATATTAATTCTCCAACATTAAAACAGGATTTATTTTTTGACAGATCTTCAAAACATATTATTAGGAATTACTTTGAAGTGATTGGCAATAAAAATAGTTTTGATGCTTACTACGATTCGTATTTCCCTTTAAAAGGGTTTTCTTTCCCAAATAATATTAGGATTAATGCTGTTGCAGAAAAGACTATTAGGTTGGTGATTAGGTTGGAAAATCATAAGGTAAATGAAGTTTTCGATATGCCTTTCTCTATTCCCAAGTCTTATTCTCTAATGAAGTGATTTTAGTTCTTTTATTAGGTTGGGCGTTGTATAGGTTTGGTATTGATTATTTTTCCAATATATAAAATGTGCTTTGAGATTTGGGTGATCTTTTAAGAATTCCTTTGCTTTCTCAAGTCCCATTACCATAAAGGATGTTGCTAGTCCATCGGCTAAGATTGCGGATGGGCAAATTACAGAAACTGATAATAGAGTATGCTCTACGCTCTTTCCTGTTTTTGGGTCTATGGTATGTGATTTCTTCTTCCCTTCCTTATCTATATAGTATTTGCGATAACTTCCTGAGGTTACTATTGAAGAATTATTTAACTCTATATAAGTGTTGTATTGTCTTTCTTGGTTGGCGCTATCAGCCGGTTGTTCAATTGCACATAACCAACTCTTATTATCTTCTTTCTTTCCACTTGCTCTTACCTCCCCAGTTATATCTACTATAAAATTTTTGATACCTTCAGATATTAGCAGTTCACTTATTTTGTCAGTTGTGTATCCTTGTGCTATAGCGTTAAGATCAATTTTGGTTTCTGGGTATTTCTTTTTCAGCCTTTTATTTTCTATAATTACATTCTTATAGCCTACGTATTGAAGTAGAGAATCTATCTCTTCTTGACTTACTTCCTGCCTTGCTTTGGCAGCGAATCCGTATTTTTCTACTAAAGCTCCAATGGTGCAATCGAGACTTCCTGAGCTTAGGGATGATATTTCTTGGCTCTTATTAAAGCATTCGATAAAGGTTGTGTCTAAGACTGGGTTAAGATTTTGATTGATTTGGTTAATTATGCTTCCTTTTTCCCAAAGTGATACACTATTATCAATATCTTTAAAGAGCTGTTTTATAGCTCTCTTTGCTTCTTGGTCTTGATTATAGGTTGCATAATAGACTATATGGTAGTAACTCCCTTGAATAATACCATCTAAGCTATATTTTTCTACCTTATTAGATTGGCAGGAAAAGAAGAAAGGTATTATTATTAGACTAAGGATTAAGTGCTTTAAGGATAAGTTCATAATGTTCTTTTATTGTTTGAGACCATTGCTCTTGGTCTTTTATTATACTTTGCATTACAATATAGGCTTTTTGATAGTCTTTCTTAATATATAAGACCCAAGCATAGGTATCAACATAGGTTGGGATATTTTTATACTTCTCATATACAGTTTTTGCCATCTTATCTGCCTTATCAAGATCGCTCCCATCGAGTGAGAGATAGTATGCATAATTATTTAGAATTAGATAATTTTTAGGATTAATTTCTAAGGCTTTATCAAAATAATTATATGCCTTGTCTTTTTCTTTTATCCTATAATGCACCTCACCAAGATTGGAGTAAAAATCTTCTTTAAGTAACTTATCTTCTATTACCAAGCTCAGCCCTCTTTCTAATGCCTTTTGCGATTCCTTATACTCTTCTTTTAAAAGGTAATTTACTCCTAGGAAAAGATAAGGTAGTGGTTGTTCTGGAAATAGCTCTAGTGCTCTTTTGGCATCTTGTATTAGAGTGTCTGGTTGATTGAGGGTCGATTGGGCATAGAGCAGGTTTTGGTATAGATCATAGGGATGAGATTGTTTTGATTTGGTACTCTCCCCTATTGCAATTGCTCTACGTATCGCTTTTACCGTTTCTTCATATTGATTTTCCTTAATATAACAGGTTGAGAGTAGCTCCCAAACCACACTCTCATCCGGGTATTGTAGAGAGAGTATCTTTAGGAGAGAGAAAAAACGTTGATACTCTGTTTCATCCGCATCAACTGTCTTTCCGTAGATTGTAATTAAGACTTGCATCTTGGTTTGGTAATCGAGGGCTTTATTTGCAAAGGCTTTCTGTAAATTAGAATAAACCTCTGATCTTTTCTCTTGAATTAGGTAGAAATTGGCAAGGGATATATTAATATATGGATCATAAGGATCTATAACTTCTATCTTCTTATAGTATTCAAGGGCTTTAGAATAGTTTTTCTTATTCATATTAATTTCAGCGAGTATAGCAAGATAGCTTTTCTGTGTTGGTGAAATGTTTTGTAGTTTATTTATTTCCTGTTCTGCCTTATCGTAGTTCTTCTTATCCATAAAAAACCTAAACTTAATCATTATGGCTTCTTCACTTATTCCCCATTTCTTTTCCATCCTATCGAAGGTCTTTAACATCTTTTCTTCATTGGGCTGTTGGGAATAAATTTGAATTAGTTGTTGGTAATATTCAATTTCGTTGGGATTGATTAAGATTAATTCCTCTATCACCTTTGAAGCATTTTCATAATCAGACATATTAAGGAATATTTCTCCCAGCTGTAACCTATACCAAATATTATTGGGTTGTAGCTGAATTGCTTTTTGAGTTAATTCTATTGCTTTTTGGGAGTCTTTCTGATTATACATTACGCTTGCCTTATCAAAATAGGCTGCTGCATAATTGGGGTTTTGTCTTAGCACCTCATCGTATAGCTCTAATGCCCTTTCATTATTGCCTAATTGTTTTTGGGTTGAAGCGTCGAGGAATATTCCATCTATTTTTAATTCTGCAGATGTATATTCCTTAACTTTAGGGGGCAGTGGTTGCTTTGAAACACAGCCCCAAAGTGTTAATAGTATTAAAGTAGAAAATAGTAGTTTACTTATTTTTTTTCTCATAATTTTATTTCCGAATAATCTCCCAAACTCAATTCTTGAGTTGTTCCTTCAATAATTACGTTATTACCAATCATAGAATTGGAAGTCTTTACGCCTAATAACGATGTATTGGTTTGGATAATTGCATTTGAGATTTCAGAATCTTTAATTATTGTGTTTTCACCTATCGAGACATAGGGTCCTATCTTGGAGTTAATAATTTGCACCCCTTTACCAATATAGCATGGCTCCTCGATGGTTGAGTTCTCAATTATTATATTTACACCTACTAGCTCTTCTTTACCTTTCTTTATCTCAAGTATTCTTTGATTGGTATTTACGGTTGCGTTCTTATTACCACAGTCCAACCATTCTTTTACATCGTTGGTAATAAATTCAAGACCCTTATTTAGCATATTTTCAAGGGCATCGGTTAATTGGTATTCCCCCGATTTACTAATATTATTATCAATTAGATACTGTAGTTCTTTCCTTAGATTTTCTCCATCTCGGAAATAGTATATCCCAATTATTGCTTCATTGGATACAAATTCTTTTGGTTTTTCTACAAATCCTTTTATGGTTTGGTTTGAGTTTTTCTTTACTACTCCAAATGCTGAAGGGTCATCTACCTTATGAGTCCATATTATTCCATCTCTTTCTGTATTTAGTTTAAAACCTGCATCGAAAAGAGTATCGGCAAAAGCTACTGTTACCTTTCCTTTTAGAATTTCTTTAGCACATAAGATTGCGTGAGCGGTTCCAAGTGGATGGTCTTGATAAAATATTTCTCCAACCGCTCCTAAACGAGAGGCAATTTCTTTAAGCATATCCTCAACCTCTTTACCAAAGTCACCGATTATAAATCCTATTTTATCAACTTTCTCATTACAAACATCAACAATATCTTCACATAAACGCTCAACAATTGGTTTCCCTGCAATTGGAATTAGAGGTTTTGGGATTGACAGTGTGTGAGGACGCATCCTCTTGCCCATTCCTGCCATTGGGATTACTATATTCATGCCTTTTTTATTTTGTTAAATAATTCTTAAGTAGAACATACAAAAGTACAAAAAATAATAAAGTTATAAGCGAATTCGTTTAGTTCTTGATTTTTTTTGTAATTTTACATCCTAATTCTAAAAACTATTGACCATAATGCACAAGATTAAATTACTAACCCTTTTCACATTTCTAATTTCAATACCCATCGCATCATTCTCACAAAATGATGGTTCAGTTGACGTTATAAAAAACTTTGAACGCAATTACGATTCACTTCTTTCAACCCTATATTTAAGACAAAACTCTAAAGTCATAAGAAATACCTATAATAAGGAGTTAGATAATCTTTGTTCTCCAAATTCCGCAAAAAATGTTAATGACTCAATATTCGCTCGTCGTCTAAGACAATTACCTAGTTCTATTAATCTTGCCTACAATCCACAAGTTAGGAGCATAATTGAATACTATATCGACAAAAGCCCAGACAGGGTAAGTGTTATGCTGGGATTAAGCAAGTACTACTTCCCAATTTTTGAAGCAATTTTAGACCAATATAATGTACCTCACGAACTAAAGTATTTATCGGTTATTGAGTCGGCTCTTAATCCAAATGCTGTATCGAGAGCTGGAGCAACAGGACTTTGGCAATTTATGTATTCTACAGGGAGGATGTATGACCTAAGAATTAATTCCAATATTGATGATAGGCGTGATCCAATTAAGGCCTCTGTAGCAGCCGCAAAATACTTAAGAGACTTATATAGGATATATAATGATTGGGAATTGGCTTTAGCTGCATATAATTGTGGTCCAGGGAATGTTAATAAGGCAATCAGACGCTCTGGGAAGAAAGATTTTTGGGGAATTTATAATTACCTCCCAAGAGAAACAAGAGGTTACGTCCCTGCTTATGTTGCTGCTTCTTATGTTATGAATTATTATAAAGAACATAATATTATTCCTGCTCCACTTTCTAAACCTGCTGTTACTGATACAGTTTTGGTTAGTAAAGATTTGCATTTTGATCAAATTGCTGGAGTTTTAAATATTACATCAGAAGAAATTAAGGATATCAATCCTCAATATAAGAGAGATATGATTATGGGAACTCAAGATGAGTACTATATCAAATTACCTATTAAGTATATTAGGGATTTCATTAGCTTAGAGGATTCTATTTCGAGATATGGTATTGCTAATAATCTTGAAGTTGAAGATGAAGATAACAATGATAAATATGTTAGCAAGGATATTAAGCTTTCACATAAGGTAAGAAGGGGTGAAACTTGGACTTCAATTGCACGCAGATATGGAGTTTCTGTTAGCGACGTAAGAAGATGGAATGGGAAAAGAAAATACCCACTTGCAGGAGAAACTCTCGCTATTTATCAAAAAAAGAAGGTTAAGGTAAACAAGAAAGAAGAAGAAAGCAAGGGCCCATTTGATGAAGAGACTACAGTTAATAATGATGCTGAGAACCAAATGGATGATAATGGATCTGCTCCAATCCCAAAGAAAATTGACTCTAAGAAAAACACAAAAAAAGCAACTAAATCTAAACCAAGATCAGTTGTTCATAAGGTTAGAAGAGGAGAGACCGTTTCTTCTATCTCCAAAAAACATAATGTCAGTATAAAAGATATTATCAAACTTAACAGACTTAATGGTAGGAATCCAATTATTAGAGTTGGACAGAATTTAAGAATCAAATAATCAAACTAAAATCTTCTTCCTAGTTTAGAATATCGATAGCTTAACGTATTTCTTAGGATTTTCTTTGATGTCCTCAATTAATGCATCAAGGCTTTTTGTAGAAGACTCTATGTTTTTATATAGCTTATCGTCTTTTATTAATAAACCAGCATTTCCTTCACCATTTTCAATTGCTTTAAGTATATTAGATAAAGTTTTTAAGCTTATATTGGTTTCGGTTATGGTTTTACCAAGATTAGCCTTTGCGATTGTGTCGCTTATATTGCTAAAATTATTTATAGCATTAGTTAGAGCTACATTATTTTCTTTTAAATTACTAGTAATACTCTCCGTATTGGCTAATATTGTCCTAATCTTATTTTTCTCACTATCAAGAATCTTATCAAGGTTTAATGTTATATGGTCAAGATTAACAGCTGTGTTCTTTATGCTCTCCATACTTAAGATAATATTTTCTTGTGTCTTATGGTCCATAATACGATTTACCCCCACCAAAAGTGAATCAAAATTTGTCATAACACTATTTAACTTAACAACTATTGGGGTTATATTATTAGCCAATTGATCTAACATACCATTTTCTATTGCAGAA